>NZ_QUKZ01000015.1:62590-71451 GCF_003481355.1 Dorea sp. OM07-5
GACAAATATGCATAAGACGATATTTTCAGGAGAGAAGACACAGAAGATTAGTTTTAAAGAGCCAAGTCAGGTAAATAGATTTAGTGATAATCTGGAACTTCAAAATACAGACATTAATTTTGCAACTCCGCTCTATTCATTGACGCTGAATCAGGATACCGTATTGATTCACACAGATTTGTTAAAGATTAATGAGTTCCTGAATCTGAACGGACATAAACTGGCAACTACAGGAAAAACAGAGTGCGGCAATGTAGCCGAAAATGGTGGAACATTAGAAGAAAATCCGAAATTTGGACATAATTATTATAATCAATTGAAACCGGCTGATTTAAAAGATCATGATATTAAATATGCGGATGAAGCGTGGGTATGTACAAGCTGTGGAAAAATATTTACGGATGCAGAAGGAATTGTGGAATATGATCCAGATCCATGCAAAGACGGACATACAATCGTGATTGATCAGGGAAAAGCGGCAACCTGCACTACCGACGGACTTACAGAAGGCAAGCATTGCAGCGTCTGCAAAACCGTTCTTGTACCACAGGAAGTAATTCCTGCAAGTCATAATTGGGAAGAAGATTTCACAATTGACAAAGAACCAAGCTGCACAACGGAAGGAAGAAAATCTATCCATTGCAAGAAATGTGGCGAAACAAAGGATGAGCAGGTTATTCCGGCAACAGGTCATGATTTTACCGAATGGGAGACGATTGAAGAAACCAGTTGCACAAAAGAAGGAATTACACAGCGCCGGTGTAAAATTTGTGGCTTCACAGAGACGAAAAAACTGGATAAAAAGGCGCATGAATGGGGAACAGAATATACGGTAGATCAGCCGGCAACATTTGCAGCAGATGGAAGTAAGTCTATCCACTGTAAGAATTGTGAAACGATTTCAGAAGCAATCGCAATTCCAAGGATAAACTCTGTAAAAATTTCGGCAACGGCTTATACTTATTCAGGTGGAGTAAAAACACCGCCTGTAACAGTAAAAGATGCGAACGGAAATGCATTGCACAACAAAACAGATTATATAGTGCAATATGCATCCGGCAGAAAAAATGTAGGAACATATAAAGTAATTGTAACTTTAAAAGATAATTACAGTGGTAAAAAGACGTTATCATTTACCATTAATCCGAAAGGCACCGCTATAAGCAGTTTAAGTAAATCGAAAAAAGCATTTACTGCAAAATGGAAGAAGCAGAGTGCACAGACATCCGGTTACCAGTTACTCTATTCTACAAATAGTAAGTTCAAATCCCGAAATAAGTATGTCACAGTCAGCAGTTATAAAACAACTTCGAAAACTATTAAAAAGCTGGCGGCAAAGAAGAAATATTATGTGAAAATCCGTACTTATAAGAGTGTTTCCGGTAAAAAATATTATTCCGGATGGTCGGCAGCAAAAACAGTAGTGACGAAATAAGAGCAGAAAGGATAAAGCACATTATGAACAAGCTGGTGATATTTGACGCTGCTAGCAACGAAATCGGGATGATACTTCAAAAAGTAATAGAAAAATCATACGTAAAGGGATATATTTGAACATAGGAATGAAAAAGAAAAAAGAATCAAGTGAACAGTTGAATATCGTCATATTTCTGCTGCTTGTGATTGCCGCATTGGTCTGTCGCTGGCTGGGGAAGATGAGCGCCGGTCGCATTTTCTTTGGCACACTTCGGACGGTGATCTACATCGGCTTATATATCGGGTGGGCGATCAGCATTCATAAGAGAGTCATTCAAAAATCAGTGAGAAATACATTGCTGTTAGTCGCAGGTCTGATGGTATTTTGGTTTGTTGTACGTACGACAAAATATTTCTTCACCTATGATCTGCAGATCTCGCGCTACCTTTGGTATTGCTACTACATACCAATGCTGTTTATTCCGCTGACTGCATTGCAGGCGGCATTTCTTCTTGGTCAGCCGGAAGAATACAGGCTGCCGGGGTGGCTGAAAGGATTATGCATTCCGACGGGGATTCTTAGTATATTTGTGCTGACGAATGATCTTCACCAGCTTGTCTTTGCCTTCCCGGAAGGAGCGGCATGGTCGGATAGCAATTATACATATGGATGGGGCTATTATGCAGTGATTTTGTGGGAAATTGTCTGTGCATTGATCGGCTTCCTTTTGATGCTCTATAAATGCAGACATTCCCGAAAGAAGAAATATTTACCGCTGATCGGAATCAGTGCAACTGTACTTTACGCAGTCATTTACGTAAGCGGTGTGGAATGGATGAAGAAAATAGGTGGAGACATTACCGCAGTTTTATGTTTATTTTTTGTGGGCATACTGGAAAGCTGTGTACGTTGCGGAT
This sequence comes from Dorea sp. OM07-5, assembly GCF_003481355.1. Taxonomy (NCBI): domain Bacteria; kingdom Bacillati; phylum Bacillota; class Clostridia; order Lachnospirales; family Lachnospiraceae; genus Dorea; species Dorea sp. OM07-5. The sequence goes on from NZ_QUKZ01000015.1 coordinate 64,925, forward strand.
TGATCCAGACAAATACAGGGTATGAGCGGCTGTTTGAAGTCTGCACATTGGGAGCCCAGATTACAGATCAGGACTATAATGTCTGCTACACATCCTCCAATGCAATGCCTTTATCTAAGAAAATAATGAAGGAAGCGATGGAGAAAGAAGTCGTGATCGATAAGAAGACACTGATACAGAACCGGGATATCCTGGGCGGTCATGTCCTCTGGCAGGAAGATATCGAAGACATCATCCAGCTTCTTGAGAGACTGGAAGAAAACAGAAAGACAATCGAAGAAAGTAACTGTATTGAGCAGGAAAATTATCAGACAAAGGCAGCCATCAATATGCTGCGTGAGAAGAATCGCTTATTTGACAAGCTACAGACACAGACCGCAAAACAGATCGATCTGTTAAATGACCTGCTCCACCACTATGACGAGGAAGAAAATCAGGAGAAAAGCCGTAGGCTTTTAGCGAAGATCAGTCTTGTCGGAACGTATATAAAAAGACGCGGAAATCTGGAATTTATCGAAGAGAGATCAAAAATATCCGATGCCGCCGAACTGGAAGCCTGCATAGAAGAATCTTTTTCCAGCTTGCGATTGATGGACATCGACTGTGCCTGTTCGTTCCCAACCGGTGAGGAGATTTATGTAAGTGACGCTGTGTCGATGTATCAGTTTTTTGAAACAGTGGTGGAAAAATGCGTGGACACATGCGATTCTCTGTGGATAAAGCTTCGAAGCCAGGGAGAAAAGCTTCTCTTCTGTATGGAAATAGAAAGCAAGATGGATCTTACCATTTTTTCGAAAATGGTGCAGTCCTGTACATGTGAAGATGGGATATGGCGTTTTACATTTGCCGTGGAAAAGGCAGGTGAACCGTAATGCAGACATTTTTAATGATCGTTATTTTATTAAGTCTCGTAGTGAATATGATTCTGTTGTTTGCTTTTCAAAATATGAAGCTGGATGATCGAAAATGGTATATCAACATTGCACTTTTTGTGTTTTTATTTCTGCTTTTAAATGCGTTGGCCTATTCATTCGAGGCGGACCATGGAGGAGAAATATATTTGCAAATGCCATCCGTTCCGATCGGAGTATGGTGGTGTGTTGTCGGTGTGATCGATGCGTTACTTATCTGGGAAGGACTTCGGCTGAAAAAGATGAGAACAGAAACTATCAGGCAAAATTCCATCAAAGAGGCGATGAACGTACTGCCGATCGGAATCTGTTATTTTATGGATGATGGAATGTTGAAGCTTTGCAATGAGCAGATGTATCGCCTTTTTCAGACGCTCACTCACAGAGATCTGCAAAAGCAAGAAGAATTAAAAGAAGCGCTTCAGCAATGTGAGCGCTACGGTGTGAGTCGGATCAACAACAAAGAAATCTACCTTTTCCCTGACGGGAAGGCATGGAGCTATCGGGAAAATGAAGTGACAGATCGAAAGGGAAAGGTATATACAGAAGCTATTTTTCTGGACATTACGAAACAATATGAGGAAAAAATAAATCTGACAAAGCAGACTGAAAAGTTAAAAGAAATATCAAAAGAACTCCGCTATCTGTCGGACAATGTATTGATCCTGACACGTGAGCGGGAAGTGCTTGCGGCAAAGACAAAGCTTCACGATCAGATGGGAGCCGGTCTTACTGCGATCCGCCAGAGTCTGACGCAGGAGAACGCAGATTATAAAGATGCGGTGCGCTTGCTTCGGCAGGCCGTAAATGCAATCTGGAATGACAACCAGTATCCGCTGGAAGAAGGCGATTTTGAAAGATTTCTGCAGGATGCAAAGACACTTGGCGTGGAGGTAGTGTGCGAGGGAACATTGCCGGAGTCAGAGGAACTGGCTAATATCTGCGTCCTTGCAATGCGCGAGTGTCTGACAAATGGCGTCTGCCATGCCGGTGCGACAAAGCTTTGGATCGAGATGCAGAATGAAAATCAGCAATGTCGCATCCGTATCACGAATAACGGAGAGACACCGGATAAAGAGATTGTTCCAAAAGGCGGATTGTATAATATTTCCAGACATGTATTTGACTATGGCGGAGAAATGCAGATACAGTCATTTCCGTATTTTGCATTGACGATTGCATTTCAAAAGGAGAGAGTATGAAACAGGTATTAATCGTTGAGGATCAGAGGATGCCTCGTGAAAATATGGAGAGAGTCATTTCAGAAAGTGACAATTATACGCTTTCTGCCAGCGTAAATGGGGCAGATGTTGCACTTGCCATATGCAGAAGACAGCGTATCGATCTTATATTGATGGATGTATGTACGTCCGGAAATAAAGACGGGATCGAAGCGGCAGCAGAGATAAAGGCAGAGCTTCCAAATATAAAAATCATTATCGTAACTTCTATGGTGGAAGTCGGATATTTGCAGCGGGCAAGAGAGGCGAAAGTAGACAGCTTCTGGTATAAGGATATCAGTCCGGAAAGGCTGATCGATGTTATGGATCGAACGATGGACGGAGAGCGTGTATTTCCGGATAAAACACCGAGTGTACAGTTGGGACTTGCCGACAGTTCGGAGCTTACAGCCAAGGAAATCGAAGTGTTACGCTATGTCTGCGATGGACTCGAATACAGTGAAATCGCAGAGCAGATGAACATCTCACTGCGGACAGTGAAATTTCACATCTCGAATATTTTGTCCAAAACAGGATATGCAAATAAGACGAGACTTGCAATCGCAGTGACAAATAAGAACTTCATCATACCGAGCAGTCAGGGAAAAAATCAATAATATTCCTTGTATGTTCAGATAATATTTATCTGATAGACAAAATTCTCAGTAAAAATAACGAAAACCTGTCCATGTGGACAGGTTTTATTTTTTGTCTCTCTGTTATAATCTATTATAAGAAAACTATGTCGTTTGAGGAGGTAAAGACCAGTAACTTAGTTGGAAAAGAAGAAGGAGGGATATGTTATGAGAAACTGGAAATCGGGACGAATATGTAACTATCTAATGAAAGGATTGTTGTTGTGCGCCCTGGTTGTAGGTGGCTGGTTCACTGCGGGTATTGGAGCGAAAGCGGAATCGCTTACTCACTCAGTGGAATTTAAATCTGAAGAATCACAAATAGTACAATTTAAGAGAGCAGATGGGCTTGAGCAGCATATTGAAGTAACGAATAATACACAGAGGCCGATGAAAGTAACATTTTCGCACAATGTTCCTATACGGAATTACCATACGGAATTAAGGATAGGCGGTCATGAAGTTGCTAGCCGTATGGCTACAGCAGTAAAGGATGCAAATGTACTATATTTATATCCGTGCCAGTGGGTAGAAAAGGCCTGTGAAGTGAAATTTACAACATCTGCACCAGCTTATACGGATATTACTATCAGCGCAGAATACATTGATCAAAAAATCGGATTCAAAGAAGACGAGATTGGTCTTACAAAAGATACAGCATATGAGATCCCGTTATCCGGACATCCGTACAGTCTTTATGAAGGTCTGACAGGAACGGGAACAGGAACAGATGAACGCTGGTACAAGTTTAATGTTGCAGACAGGGCAGTGATTGATCCAAGCTTCCATCTTGTTAACAAAGAAAGAGCAACTTATTTTGGACAGAATCGTACTTTCATTCGTGTCTATGACTCTAATGATAATCAAATTTATAGTGAAGCATCAGCGAAGTACTATGGAAAAGGGGCGTGGGAGCCTGGAGCAAAGGTATTAACGCGTGGAACATATTATGTATGCATATCTACTAGCAATGGTGCTTATTACCCGGCAATTTTTGATTTTAATCTGAATGGACATGACTATATTTCGGCTGAGAAGATTAAATGCTCTCATAAAGAAGTGAAAAAATCACAGTTAGGAAATATAAAGATTGTTGCTGAGACGGTACCTGCAAATTCCGATGACAAGATTGTAGAAGTATATGATCATATTTCCGGAAAGTCATGGAAGCACAACAGCAATAAAGTTACGCATAGTGAAGTTCCGGTATACAATATTAAAGCTGGTAGACAGAGCTGGCTTACATTCAAGACAAAGAATGGAAAAACCTATACAACGAATCTCTACGTACCGGCAGAGAAATTTAAAAAACCGAAAGTAATAGCTTACCATAATTATGCAAAAGTAACTGTAGGATCAGCAAAGATGATGGGTACAAATGCCAGAATTCAGATTTATAAAGGTGGCAAATGGACAACAGTAAAAACGGTAAACTATATGTACTGCCCAGATGCGATGAAAATAAAGAATTTGAAGCCGTTGACAACCTATAAGTTCCGCACACAGGTTTATGCGAATGGAACAACCGGTACACCGTCTGATGTAGTGACAGTAAAGACTGGATCTGCTGTGAAACCAGCTGTGAAGTCTATTAAGATCGTACAGAAGAAAAAGATAAAAGTAAATGGCTGGACATCTCCGGGACACTGGAGTGGAGGTTACTGGTATCCGCCGATTTATCACAAACCGTACACATGGACAAAATACAAAGTAAAAGTTACTTTGAAGAAGAAAGTTCCGAAAATCGGTGGTATGTGGATTGGTGATACATGGACAAAAGGCAATAAGACAAGCTACACTGTATGGCTGCCAAAGGGAGCACAGACAGGTAAGAAGCTGAATGTTTATATGAATACAGGATTAAGCAAGAGCAATGGTCAGGGACCGCAGATTAAAAAAGTGATCAAAGCGAAGTAACGCTTCCTAAAAACACCTGAAAAACAACAAAACCGCAAGTGGCGTAAGCTGCTTGCGGTTTTGTTGTTTTGTGACTTTTGGCTCCATTGCTACAATGAATAATTTCCTGCGAAATTGATTATATACTGTCCTTTAGGACGGGGTGAAAAAGAAATATATATGTTATACTTTATTTACAAATAATATATTGTGCTTGAATTATCAGACAAAATGGATGATTGTCTTCTGATGAGTGGAAAATCATCCTGAAAAGTATTATGCAAAGGAGGCGTAGATGATATGAAAACAAAAAGACAAGGACAGAGTAAATTATTTGTAGTGCTTGCAACACTTCTGGCGATTGTATTTTTTTCATTTGCCGGGGAGACAGATGTAAAAGCTGCTGAGGCGTATACACAAAATTATACACCGACGAGAAAGTCTCCGTTGAAAAAGATTGAATATATCAATCGTGGGGATAATACATTTGATATTAATGTAACGGTAGATTTGTCGGTATATTATCCAAATGATGTTTTGGGTATTCAAGAGTATGATTTAACTGCGTGGACGAATGGTACAAGCGGGAAAGAGTATGTTGCTTCACAATGTGGCAATATAGACGTAGGAAAATATGTGCATACTCATCAGATTAGGGGCGAACATCGGAAACATGTAAAACCAGGAGAAAAATTCTGGATTAAATATGAACTTTGCAAGGATGTTCAACTTGAGGAGTATGGTCCATATCGTGATTTTGAAGCAAGGGAATTGACAGCACCGACTATTAAAGGGCCGGAACAGACTGAGAATTTATTTAGCAAAGTAAACAGGTACACATGGAGTGTCAAGTCTTCAAATGGAAAAGAATATTCAGAAATCAATGCAGAGATGGAAGCAACAAAAGCACCTGGTCAGGGTGAATCCTTATGGGCATATAATAAGGATGACGGCATGATATATGGTAGGTCTTTTACCAACAAAATTAAAGCACTTGTATATCGTGATTTGGAGTCAAAAGAAATTGATATAACTGGTGAGAAGACAGGAATGGTTCTTGTAATTGCAAAAGATGCGGCATCGGCAAAAAAAGCAGGAGATGCAATTACATTAAAGGATAGTGATAGGGTTATATTTGATCAGGCTGCATATACTAAATCAGTAGCGGCGAAGGACTACAAGTTTCAAATGAGTTCTGATCGATATGATCAGCTTATCGGTTACATTGATGCGTCAAGTTATAGTTATGCTACGGCACATATCGTAGAAGTCTATAATTACTCAACAAAAAATGGAGAAGGATCACTTTTTAAAAGATATGTGATTAAAGGAAGTGATAATTATCAGAGAAGTTTTAAACTTACAGGATTAAAACCTGGCACGGCCAAGCATTATACAGTGCATCTTATACGAACAGATTCAAGTGGAACGGAATATGAATATATAGATAACCAATATTGGACATTGAAATCAGCAAGCTTTAAAACACCATCTGTTTCAGGTGTTAAATTTGCACCTAAAAAAGCAAAACTTATAATAAATGTACCGTCTACACAGGCGGGTAAAGGTCTTTCCACTATGTATGTATACAAAGGAAATAAGAAGATTAAAACAATTAAGAGTAATGGAAAAACAAGAATTACCTTTGTATATAGTGGAAGTAAAGCAAGTACTTCTTCTTATAAAGTAAAAGCGGTTTGCGCAAAGAATACAAAGATTACAAAGACCAGTAAGGCAAAGAAACCGGTTGCTAGTAAGTATAAGAGGCAAGGATGGATCAATCCGAATATAAATGCGATTACGCCATATGCAACAGCAACGTTTGTCAGACTGTCTAACGATTAGCAAAAATGTTATAATTAAAT
>NZ_QUKZ01000016.1:0-70312 GCF_003481355.1 Dorea sp. OM07-5
ACGACAGTTGCAAGAGCTAAGAAGCCCGTACACAATCGTTTCCATGTCTTTTTCATAAATCTAATGCTCCTTTCATTTTAGGTAATAAAATAGCCGTCCAATAAGAACGGCTGGAAATAGAAAAGGAACGTCATTTTAGGCGTTCCATAGTCTATGAAATATTCAATTTTTTGTTGTTTCAATACGGATGTGCTGTACCATATCTTTGCATATCTAAGAAAACTTGCGTATCAAGGCTCATTCTTTAGTAGTAAATAAGTAGTAAATTGATGTGTTTGTTTTCTTGAAAATGCTGATAGATACTGTGTTTTAGCGGATAATCAGATTTTTATTGTGTTTTTATATAATAAAAAATGTAATTTTCTATCATATAAAAACAGCGTCACAGAAACGATTTAAATATCATTCCTGTGACGCTGTTTTTTATTATTGAAATTAAATCTCATATTTTGCTCTATGCAGCTGTCCGATTAGTTGCTTGAGCTGCTTGAATCACTGGAGCTCTTTGAATCGCTGGACTTCTTGGCAACCTGAACGCAGTTCTTTCCAAGCCATTCTTTTACTATATTCTTCAGTGCCGCATCTTTCAGATCCTGCTCTTCAAATGCTTTCTTGAGCGCATCTACATTAGAGCTGTATCCATAACTCTTGGCAATTGCTTTCAGCTCTTTATTGTAGTCTTTCTTGCTCATCTTGATGTTCTCTTTGTCTGCGATCGCTTCTGTTACCATGTTCTGCTTCATCGTATCTTTAACAGCAGCTTTTACCTGTTTGTTGAATTCTTCTTCTGTCATACCCATCTGCTGCTCAAGGAACTTGCTATAATCCATGTTGTAAGCTTTTGCATACTGTTTGTACTGGCTGATCCATGCGTTTTCCATCTTCTTCTGTTCTTTCTCGTCATACTTTTTCACTTTTGTATTAGACAGAACTTTCTCCCATGCGCCACTCTCAACAGATTCTGTATATGTATCCTGTGCTTCCTGCTCCAGTTTTTTCTTTACTTCTTTCTTATACTCTGCAACTGTCTTGGATTTACTTGAAACTTTCTTAACAAATGCATCGTTCAGTTCCGGTGTCTTGGACTCTGTGATTGCTTTTACCTTAATTGTAAAACTAACTTTCTTACCTGCAAGCTCTTCGGAATAGTTCTTTGGGAATTTTCCATTCCATACGAACTTGTCCCCAACTTTGTGTCCGATGATACTGTCTTCAAATCCCTCGATAAATGTGTTAGATCCGATCTTTAACTTCTGGTTATTTGCAGATCCGTTGTCGAATTTCTTGCCATTCATCTTACCAACGAAGTCGATTGTAACGGTGTCACCTTTCTTAACTGCACGATTCTTGATCGTCTTTGTCTTCGCATTAGACTCCCGGACAGAATCAATGAAACTTGTCACGTCCTTATCCGTTACATCGTCAGCTTTGTCTACCTCATCAATTTCCACACCCTTGTATTGTGAAATCTTCAAGTTGTCATTCTCGATTCCTTTACTGCTCTGACATCCTGACAACAGAAGAGATGCCGTCATAATTCCTGTTAATAATACTGCTGCTTTCTTTTTCATAGTTCACCTCGAAAATATATTTACGCATTCGCACATGCGAACCCATAGCCTTATTATGTTATACCACATTCTCCCCCTTATGCCTACCCTTTTCACATTTATTTCACAGAACACGCTATGTTGGCGGGCATTATCCTGTCGAATTAAAGCACCGGAGACAACAGCCTGCAGAACTGCTCTTTGAAGCGGATCAAAAGCGTTCTCTGCTCGTAAGATTTCTTTGTCACAAGAGAGCTTTTTGTCATATCATTTTCAAATGCGTCTTCCAACTGTTTTGTTGTCCTTGCACTATAGATTACTGCATTTACTTCAAAATTCAGTGCAAAGCTACGGATATCCATATTGGCAGTTCCCATGCAGGTGACAAGGCCGTCGATACACAGGCATTTGCTATGCAGGAATCCATTGTCATAAGTAAAACATCGCACGCCCGCCTCCACCATCTCACCGATATAAGAATAAGTCGCCCAGTATACAAATGGGTGATCCGGCTTACACGGGATCATCACGCGCACGTCAATTCCGGATTTTGCTGCGATAATAAGCGCGTCCCGGATATCATCATCTGGTATGAAATACGGCGTTTGTATAAAAATATTTTTTCTTGCCATATGGATCAGGCGCAAATAATTGTTACGGATCTCCTGACTATGCGAGTCCGGTCCGCTGGAAATGATCTGCACCGGATCACGCCCGTTCCGGATATAAGTCGGCAGTTCAAACAAATGATCCTCCAGAAAAATATTATCTCTCGCTGCATAATTCCAGTCCAGTGCAAAACGGACTGCAAGCGAAGTGACCGCCGCTCCTTCGATACAAATGTGGGTATCTCTCCAGTATCCGAATTTCTCATCTTTTCCCAGATACTCTCTTCCAATATTAAATCCGCCGACAAAGCCGATTCTTCCATCGATCACTGCAATCTTCCGGTGGTTTCGGTAATTCACACGAAGCTGCAGTTTTCCTAATACTGCCGGGAAAAATTCTGCCACCTGAATGCCGGCTTTTTCCAGACGATCCCAATCGCTGTTCTTCATTCCACGACATCCCATACTGTCAAAAAGGACTCGGATCTCCACACCCTGTCTAGCTTTTCTTAAAAGTACTTCCTCAATTTCCTGCCAGAGTTCATCATTCCTGATGATATAATACTGCAAATGAATATAATTTCTCGCATGATCCATCTCGGATAACAGTGCATCAAATTTCTCCCTTCCGTCTGTATACACACGGATATCGTTATTATCGGTAAGCACCGCCTCCCCTTCATTCAGATTATAGAGAATCAGGCTCTTAAAACGCTCCAGTTCCGGATCACGGAGTTTCAACTTCCGCCGATAGATCGATTCTTCCTGCCTTCGCACCGCATGTTTGATCTCGCCCTCAATTTCTTTCATCTTGAACATCCGGTCTTTATGGAAATTCTGCCCTAATACAAGGTAGAGAATAAATCCAAGTCCCGGCAGAAAATAAAGCAGCAGAAGCCATGCCCATACGGTCGTCGGATCCCGTCTTTGAAAGAAAATAATCAGAATTGAAAATACGAGATTGATGATAAATAAATGATCCATCAGCCATAAATATGCTTCACTGATCATATGACCTGCCGCAATAAACATTCTAAACACCTCCCCTGTTGTGTAAGTTCCCTGCTAAAATCTCAAATCTCTTGCACTTGCGTCAAAAGAATGATACAATGTACTTCGTGAAAAACAGATTTTAGGAGGTTCGCTGTGAGTAAATTAACGATTGTCTTATTAGTGATCTTAGTCGTTTTAATCATTGCATGCATTGCATTATATTTCCTCGGGAAAAGAGCTGAGAAGAAGCAGGCCGAACAGCAGGAACAGTTAGATGCTGTTAAGCAGACCGTATCCATGCTGGTTATTGATAAAGGTCGTATTCGTCTCAAAGATGCAGGTTTCCCGCCGATCGTACTGGAGAACACGCCGAAGTATCTTCGCCGTTCCAAAGTACCGGTTGTTAAAGCAAAGGTTGGACCGAAGGTAATGACTCTGATGTGCGATGCTCAGGTTTATCCTACAATCCCTGTTAAGAAAGAAGTAAAAGCCACAGTCAGTGGTATTTACATTACAGGTGTCAAAGGACTTCGTGGTCCGCTTGAAACACCGGAAAAGAAAAAGGGATTCTTCGCAAGACTGAGAAACAAGTAAAATGAAAATGATTTTATAAAAAGGACAGGCTTTTACCGACCTGTCCTTTTTATTTTGCTTTTACACACATCTTAATCTCACTGTCGGCAACTTTATCGCCATTAATATCCAGCTCATAATTTATCCGGATATTGATCCGGTCGTCGGATTCTTCTACTTTCAGATCCTTTGTATATATGCCAAGGAGAAGCTCACCATACGGCGTCTCATACGGAGTCATATGGATCTTGTCTTTTTCAAATACCATATGCGTGCCTGAAAGACCGCTCTTTAATATCTCAAGCTGATCTTCCCCGGATATCCGTATCTTGTTCTTAATACTTCCCGGCATACCTTCCACAACTTCTTCATATATAATGTAATGCTTATTATTCTTGAGATAATAAGCAGCCGGGGTGATGACTTCGATTGGCTCGTTGTCATCCTCCCGACCGGAAAATTCATCATAATGAAGACCGGAAATTGTTAATAATACATCCTTCGTCATCATTCTTATCTCATTCTCTTACAGCGCAAGCTGTTTTGCAATGTCATACTGATACTGCGGGATACTCTTATGCATTCCAAGTGCTTCATCAATATCGAAATCAATGTACTCACCATGTTTGTAACCAACGACACGGTTTGACTTTCCTTCCAGCAAAAGGTCTACTGCTTTTGAACCCATAATAGAAGCATACACTCTGTCTTTACATGTCGGGCTTCCACCACGCTGCATGTGTCCCAGAACAGTTGCTCTTGTTTCCATACCGGTTGCTTCTTCGATTCTCTTCGCCATATTGATAGAATCTCCGATACCTTCTGCATTGATGATGATATAGTTCTTCTTGCCACGTTTTCTGCTCTCCTGAATGTCTTTGATGATTGCTGCTTCATCAAAGTCATGCTCTTCCGGCATCAGGATCTTCTCAGCTCCGTTGGCAATACCGCACCAGAGTGCCAGATATCCGGCATCTCTTCCCATAACCTCGATAATAGAACATCTCTCATGGGAAGTAGAAGTATCACGTACTTTATCAATTGCTTCCATTGCAGTATTAACTGCTGTATCAAATCCGATTGTATACTCGGTACATGCGATATCCAGGTCGATTGTTCCTGGGAGTCCGATCGTATTGATTCCTAAGTTTGCAAGCTTCTGTGCTCCTGCAAAGGAACCGTCTCCACCGATTACAACCAGTCCGTCAATTCCATATTTTTTGCAGATAGCTGCTGCTTTCTGCTGTCCTTCTTCTGTACGCATCTCTTTACAGCGTGCTGTCTGGAGAATTGTTCCTCCACGCTCGATAATGTCTGATACGTCTCTGGCTGACAGGTCAATAATTTCCTCGTTCATAAGACCCTGGTAACCTTTTCTGATTCCTCTGACTTTCAGGCCTTTACCCAATGCTGTTCTTACTACTGCACGGATTGCCGCATTCATTCCCGGTGCATCTCCACCACTGGTAAGAACACCAATCGTACGTATTGTTTTGTCTGCCATGATCATCCCTCCATCATTTATCCTTACTTATTTTAATATAATTTATCCATCCGTGCACCATTTTACATGAATTATCAAATGTTTTCAATGTTTTTTTCGATTACTTTCACGCAAGAGTCGCCAAGATAGTTCATAAGCCTGCTTAATAAGCCAGTTTCAACCTGTACATTCCGGTTCCTTCCAAGCCGTTTTACAACACGTTCTTTCTTGCAGTAAATGACAACTTCGTCTCTTCCGTCAGAGTTTCCGATCAGGTCATAGAGCATCTGTTCCTGTGCAAGAAATGTATCTTTGTCTGCATATTGGAGCCACAGTTCTTTGCGTGTCTGGGAAAATGGAACTACCGATTCGCAGATCAGTTTGCTCGGTGCGTCATCTTCTTCCGATACGCGTCCGCGGATAAATACTTTATTTTCTTCCTGCAGATATTCTTTGTATTTTTCATAATCTCTCGGAAATACGACTACTTCCACTGTTCCGAGCAGATCTTCCAGTGTCAGGATCGCCATCGTTTTATTGGTCTTCGTATACTTAATGGCAAGCGTCGCGATAATTCCTCCGATGATCTCTTTTGCGCCATCATGTACTTTCGCTGCACCGGTTTCTTTATCAAGCTGGAAGTCCAACGTCGTTTTGGAAATACTCTTTCTCCATTTTTCTTCGTATTCTTCCATCGGATGTCCAGTCAGATAAACACCCAGCACTTCTTTTTCAAATGCAAGCCTTGTCTCTTTTTCATATTCTCCGACCTTCGGCAATGGAATATCAAATTCTGCTTTCTGGTCATCGTCCACCATATCAAACAGCGAAAGCTGTCCTGCCATGGAATATTTGCGTTCCTGGTTCACCTGATCCACAATCTGCACATAAATGATCATGAACTGTTTTCTCGTGCCTCCAAGCCCGTCAAATGCACCGGATTTGATAAAACTTTCGATCGTACGTTTATTCACTTCTTTTCCGGAAAGGCGCTCGATAAAATCTTTCAGTGTCTTAAATTTTCCGCGTTCATTCCGCTCTCTTACGATTGATTCAATGACCGGACGACCGATACTCTTAATCGCCGCAAGGCCATAACGGATTTTTCCATCCTGTACCGAAAAGTTACCGACACCTTCATTGATATCCGGTGGCAGGATCTCGATTCCCATTTGACGACAGCTATAAATATATTCTGCAACCTTCGGCGGATTATCGATCATAGACGTCATAAGCGCCGCCATGAACTCTACCGAATAATAATATTTTAACCAGGCTGTCTGATAAGACACAACTGCGTAAGCCGCCGCATGTGACTTGTTAAATGCATATTTGGCGAAATCAATCATCTCATCATAGATCTTATTTGCCGTCTTCTCGTCAATTCCATTTGCGATACAGCCCGGCACACCGCCTTCTTCGTCTCCGTAGACAAATGCCTGCCGTTCTTTCTGCATCACGTCCCCTTTTTTCTTGGACATGGCACGGCGCAGAAGATCGCTTCGTCCCAGTGTAAATCCGGCAAGATCACGTACGATCTGCATAACCTGTTCCTGATATACGATACAGCCGTAAGTCGGCGCAAGGATCGGCTCCAGCTGCGGGCAGTCGTAAGTGATCGACTCCGGATGGTTCTTTCCCTTAATATACTGTGGAATGAAGTCCATCGGTCCCGGACGGTACAGCGAGATACCGGCGATAATGTCTTCCAGATTCTGTGGTTTCAGTTCCTTCATGAACCCTTTCATACCGCCACTTTCCAACTGGAATATACCATCTGTCTCGCCGCTTCCGATGTAATCCAGTACTTTTTTATCGTTATAATCAATCGCATTGATGTCAATCTCTTTGCCGGAACTCTTTTCTGCCAGGCGCACTGCATCCTGAATAACAGTCAGCGTCCGGAGACCGAGGAAATCCATTTTCAGAAGTCCCAGCTCTTCCAGCGTTGTCATTGTAAACTGTGTGACAACCGAACCATCCGAACCTACCGAAAGCGGCACGTATTCTTCTACTGCTTTCTGACTGATCACGACACCGGCTGCATGCATGGACGTATGTCTCGGAAGTCCTTCCAGACGCATGGACATATCGATCAGCTCTTTTACCTGCGGATCGTTATCGTAAGCTTTTTTGAAATCCGGACTGGACTGTAATGCTTTCCCCAGTGTAATATTCAGTTCTTTCGGGATCATTTTGGCGATTCCATCTACAAATGCATAAGGAAGGTCCATAACACGCCCTACATCACGGATAACGCCGCGCGCCGCCATTGTACCGAACGTTACGATCTGCACCACCCGGTCAGTTCCATATTTCCGCACAACATAATCAATGACTTCCTGTCTTCGTTCAAAGCAAAAGTCCACGTCAATATCCGGCATAGATACACGTTCCGGATTCAGGAAACGCTCAAACAGGAGCTGATACCGGAGCGGATCAATACTTGTAATACCTAGACAGTAGGATACAATACTTCCGGCTGCCGAACCTCGTCCCGGTCCAACACTGATGCCATGGTCTCTTGCATATTTGATAAAATCCCATACAATCAAGAAATAATCTACATAACCCATACGTTTAATAACGCCAAGCTCGTATTCCAGACGTTCACGGATCTTCGGATCATCTCCCGGATACCGTCTTTCCAGTCCTTCATAACATAATTTATTCAGATACTCCCAGGAAGTAAAACCATCCGGCACATCATATTTCGGCAGCTTCTTCTCACCAAATACAATCTCCACATTGCAGCGGTCCGCAATCTTCTGTGTATTATCGATTGCTTCCTGTGCATATGGAAATAATTTTCGCATCTCTTCTTCGGACTTGATGTAATACTGCCCGCCTTCATAACGCATACGGTCTTCATCTGCCAACTTCTTGCCAGTCTGGATACAGAGCAGGATGTCATGTGGCTTCACATCGTCTGCGTAAGTATAGTGGATATCATTCGTTGCCACCAGTTCAATTCCTGTCTCCTGCGACATACGAAGCAGCGACTGGTTTACCAGTTTCTGCTCCTCCATTCCGTGATCCTGCAGTTCCAGAAAGAAATTTCCTTCTCCGAAAATATCTTTGTACCGGCACGCTACAGCCTTTGCCTCACCATACATTCCCCGGAGAATATTCTTCTGCACTTCTCCTGCAAGGCAAGCACTCAAAGCAATGATTCCCTCATGGTATTGCTCCAATAGTTCCATATCGACACGCGGTTTATAATAGTAGCCTTCTGTAAATCCTCTGGATACGATCTTCATTAAGTTGTAATAACCGGTCTCATTTTCTGCCAGAAGTACGAGATGATAATATCTGTCATCATTATTGCCAACTGCCTCTTTATCAAAACGGGAGCCGGGCGCAACATACACTTCACATCCAAGGATTGGCTTGATCCCTGCTGCCTTTGCCGCACGATAAAAATCGATCACGCCGAACATAACTCCATGATCCGTGATCGCCACACTGTTCATTCCCAGTTCCTTCACTCTGGAAACACATTCTTTGATTTTATTGGAACCATCCAGCAGACTGAACTCCGTATGGACATGCAGATGCGCAAAACTCATAATCTATTCCGACTCCTTTTTATTTTATAATTTATGTATTCTTATATTTCTTCATTTTGTTAAGATACCATACGAATTGTTCCATAAAACCACTCATGTGCCTGCACATAGTGGTTTCAGGCTTTTGCCCCTGGTATCTCGAATATTATACCACATTTCCACCCATGATAGCGTTTTTTGTTATCCCGAACTAAATTTTTCATAATCATAATCTGCATAACATTAGTGCACGTTGTAACGTCAGCTTTCTCTGAAGCCTATACACGCAAGAAGGCAGATAGCATATCCTGCCATCTGCCTTCTCATATCTCTTTGCGACCTGATTCTAATTAGTTGTTCATCATGAATTTGATCAGTCTGTCTGTATCTTCCGGCTCATAAGCGATGATCTCAAGCTCCGGGATCTCTCCGCCGGAGAAGATGTTTGCCATAGAAACATACTGAGATAATTTAGATTTCAGGTTCAGTCTGTCTCCTTCTCCTGTTACTAATTCAACTCTTCCTGAACAATCGTCAACTGTCTTAAAAAATGCGTCGATGTCTTTGATATTCTGTACTTTCATTCTATTGCTCTCCTTCCATTATTCACGCTTGATAAGCTCTTTTCTTTTTCTCACGCTACTAATTATACCTTATTTTTTTAGGATTTCAAGAACCTATTTTTTCGAAAGTTCAATTCCATTCTCCTTAATTTGTATCTTATGCTCTTTAAATAATCTGCCAACTGCTCTTTTGAATGCATTTTTACTAATTCCAAAAGTTTCCTTGATTTTTTCAGGATCAGATTTGTCAGTAAATGGAATACTTCCACCATTTTTTTCTACATAGTCCAGAATCATGACTGCATCATCATCCATCTGCTCAAACGCTTTCTTTCTGACACTTAGATCTAGTTTTCCGTCTTCGTGCACTTTTGTTACGCGACACTCGACTTCCATGCCGACTTTCAGATTGCCGTACGCTTCTCTCTTCGGGATCAGCGCAGAATATTTATCATCTACTGCGACAAACGCGCCAAAGTTATCACTGATCTCGTAAATGCGTCCTTTCACTTCTGCGTCTTTCTCGTATGGCGCATCTGTGCGGAGCTTATCATACACTTTCATCGTTGCGCACAGTCTTCCGCTCTTGTCCACATACAGAGCGACTAATACTTTGTCTTTCTTGGAGACTTTTGCTGTCTGCTCGCGGAACGGAAGCAGGAGGTCTTTTTCCAGACCCCAGTCCAGAAATGCACCGATTCTCGCTGTGTCAGCGACTTCCAGTACCTTCACTTCTCCCATCATCAGCTTTGGTATGCGGGTGGTTGCAATGATACGGTCGGATGAATCTTTGTATAAGAATACTTCGATCGGATCTCCGACTTCAATACCGGCAGGCACTTCTTTCTTCGGAAGCAGAACCTTCTCATCTTTTGTTCCGAGATATACACCGAAATCTACGATTTTTACTACCATTAAACTTCTTCTTTTTCCTAATTCATTCTGTAAATTCATCTTTTTCTCCTATTAGCTGAATTCAACGGTCGCAAAGATCCGATCCGACTCATCACAAAGCTCCACTACCGTTCTTGTTTCCTCTGCTGCCACTTTCGGCACAATGATATCTCCATACACTGCCGAATTTTTATATTCTACACGAACCTGCCTGATATCCCCGGTATGTTCGATATATTCCATTGCCATCTGTACATACTGACAGTTATTCACATGTTCGTTCGTATCGATATGATATTTTCGCACTGCAAACGGCTCTTTTTTCACCGCACTCTCTGGAAGTTTTATCTTCCTTGGCTGATAATCCATCTCCAGTGGCTCTCCGCTTCCGTACGGCTCTACTTCTTCTGCGGACGGCCGCACCGGGCGTCCTTTTTTCATATCCATATATGCCCAGACAGAATTGGCATATGCAAGTTTCTTTCCTTCTGCATCTGTCATGCAGAAATTACGCTTTCCCAACATGCTTTTAAATTCTGTCGCCCATGTCGCTATATTAATCTCCTGCGCAAGCCGCGGATATTCTTCGATCACGACCTGCCAGTAAGTTAGTACCCAGGCTCTGTTATGTTCCGCAAAATAGTCCACGCCAAGTCCGATACTTTCCGACTGGAATGTACTGCAGTCCTGGAAATAGTTGATAATCCCCGGTAAGGTAATACGGCCGGTATGATCGACTTCGCTGAACCGCACCTTGCTGTCAAATGTATAATGATTATTCTGCTGCACTTGCCACATAGCTCCTTTCCATTGTGATCACTGCATGATACCGGTCATTTTTTTCCCGGAGTCTGCGAGCAAACTCTTCTCTTAAGTCATTTTGTTTCTCTTTATCATATTCGTAAGGAATCACCATATCAAAGATCAGGTTCTTATGATCCCTACCTCCTACTACCCTGAAATCATGGATGCTGACACGCTTGTCCATCTCTTTTATAATCTCTTCGGCATCTTTTTTGATCGCCAGCACTTTTTTATCTTCTGTTTCAACCGGATCCATATGGATCACAAGGAAAAGTCCCATCTTCTCCATGGCTTCTCGCTCAATCCGGTCAATGACGGTATGAGATTCTTCAATATCCACATTATTCGGCACTTCCGCATGGATTGATGCCATACTCTTTGCCGGTCCGTAATTATGTACGATCAAATCGTGGCTGCCAACTACACCGTCATATTTTTCCACAAAATTCGTGATCTGTAAATAGACTTTCGGATCTACTGCCTGACCGATCAATGGCTCCAGCGTATCTTTTGCGATACCGACACCTGCCCACATAACGACAAGGGATACACCCAGACCTATAAATCCGTCGATATTATACCCGGTCAGCTTTAAAAATACAACTGAAAATATCGTTGCCGATGTCGTAATGACATCGCCGATCGCATCTGCCGACACCGCCATCATCACTTTGGAATCTATCCTTTTTCCCAATTTCTTATTAAAATAGCTCATCCACAACTTGACCGCAACGGACAGGATCAATACGACGACCGAAAATAACTGGAATCGCATTTCCTGTGGATGTCTTATTTTAGAAATGGCATCTTTAAAAAATGTAAATCCGACTTCCAGCACAAGAAATGCGACGACCAGCGCCGCAATATATTCCACTCTTCCATGTCCGAACGGATGCTCTTCATCTGCCGGTCTCTCTGCAATCTTCACTCCAACCAGACTGATGATGGATGAACCTGCATCCGACAGGTTATTAAATGCATCTGCCATAATGGAAATACTGTGCAGGAAAAATCCAATACACCATTTCAGTCCGAATAAAAAAAGATTGCAAAAGATGCCCGTGACACTCGCCAGCACTCCATATGCTGTCCGCACAGACACCTTTTCCACATCTTCATAATTTTCTACAAAATGTCTAATCAGAAACTCTGTCATGACATTTCCTCCTCTATCTGTCTGCCAGCCACCGGTTCAGCTTCTCACCGAAAAAATAGCTTTTTAACCGGAACTTTTCCGGCTTCGTCACCAGTTCATACGCATCTGCATCCAGCATTTCTCTTAAGTTCTCTCTGCCTTTTTCATCCGGTGTTACACAGACCGCCTCTGTAAAACACATGCTCGGATACAACACACACCACCAGTTATGCCCTGTGGCTTTCCCAAGTCTTATCTCTAATGCCCGGTACCATCCCTTCGGGAAGCAGATATTTCCATAGTATTTCTCCGGGAAATAGACATCTGTCAGCACTGCCTTCGCACGGTAATTTACACCCGCTTTTTTAAGCACCCGGTTTACTTCCTGCTCAAATTCCGGCAAATACTCCCTCACAAGTCGCTCTGCCTCTGCTCTTGATACTTCCTGTTCCATGCTGTCAGCATCTGCAGATGTATCTTTATTTCCATCGCTTTTCAGTAACCGGCTTCTGTATACAAGCACGGCATCCCGGACCTGCCTTTTCACTTTCTGGTCTTCGTTGCTGTCGCTGTTCGCCAGAACATGAAATCTCAATACTTCTTTTGCAAGTTTTTCCTGCGTCTTATCAATTGCTCTCTGCGCCCTGATTTCTTCACAGTCACACAACACATAAAATAAAAGACATGCGGCGCAGACGCTCAGTATAACACAGACTGCCTTCTGAATTCTATAAGTTTTTATATTTATATATCTCACCTGTTCTATGTACTCCTTTCTTTTATTGGGAGTCTTCACATTTCACAGGAATTTATACAAATATTTTCAAATCCTTTTAAACTTTTTTTGTGTGAATAACATTGATCACGGTTGCAACCTGATTGTCGATATGTTCGCACATGATGCGGGTTGCTTCTTCTTTATTTCTCTTTGAAATATTATCGATCAGTTCTTCATGCTCTGCGATAAGCTGCGGATATGCTTCTTCTTTTTTCAGATATTCCACCCGGTAACGATACATCTGCTCACGCAGATTGTTAAGCAGCAGAATCAGCTTCTGATTATCTGTTGCCGTATAAATAACATCGTGAAATGCCACATCCGCTTCCGCGATCTTTGTTACATCCTGATCATCCAGTGTATCTTTAAATCGCTCTGCTACCCGTTTCAGTTCCTCGATCTCTTCCTCTGTGATCTTCTCACACGCAAGCTGTACGGATAATTCTTCCAGCGCTTTTCTTACTTCCAGTACATCGCGCAGACTCTTCTCTGTAATGTCTGCAACTTCGGCACCTTTTCGCGGCACCATATTTACCAGACCTTCCAGCTCCAGCTTTCTAAGCGCCTCACGGATCGGTGTACGGCTGACGCCAAGCTTATTTGCGAGCTGGATCTCCATCAGACGCTCGCCCGGTTTCAGCTCTCCGCGCAGAATTGCCTGTCTTAATGTATTAAATACAACATCACGCAGAGGCAGATATTCATTCATTGTCACATTAAATTTCGGTTCTTTCATCTTTTTCTCCTTGCATTGTGTATATTCGTCACATAAACCTGTTTTGTCAGTCTCGCATCCCGGATCGCATCGGCAGCTTTTCTTGCCGTTGCTTTCTCTTCAAAGATTCCAAATACAGTTGGTCCGCTTCCGCTCATCATAGCGTTCAGCGCGCCCTCTTTTATCATCATTTTCTTAATCTGGTCGATCACCGGATAAGCATCCACAGTTACACGCTCCAGTACATTGCCCATGCTGCCTGCAACTTTCTTCAGATCTCCGGCTTTTAATCCTGCTAAAATACCGTCGATATCCGGATGATCTTCGATTTCGTGAGAATCCAGTTTCTCATAGACCATCTTCGTCGATACACTTATTGCCGGTTTTGCAATAAGAACATAGCATTTCGGCATCGGGGATAATGGCGTCAGAATCTCTCCGATTCCTTCTGCCAGCACGGTTCCGCGCATAATACAGTACGGAACATCTGCACCGAGCTTAACACCTCGTTCCATCAGTTCTTTCTGACTCAGGCCAAGTGAAAACATCCGGTTCATTCCAAAAAGAACTGCTGCCGCATTTGAGCTTCCGCCTGCCATGCCTGCTGCCACCGGAATGTGTTTATCCAATTGTATGGAAACACCTTCTTCTATATGAAATTCGTCCATCAGCATCTGTGCAGCCTGATAAGCCAGATTATTCTCATTTACCGGAAGATAATAGAGATTCGTCTCAAGTCTGATCCCCGGTGTCTTACTCTTCTTCATAATAATACGGTCATAGAGATAAACGGTCTGCATAACCATACGCACGTCATGGTAGCCATTCTCCCGTCTTCCCAGCACATCCAGACCAAGATTAATTTTTCCAAGTGCTTTCAGTTCTAATCTGTCCATCTTTTGTTCTCCTTGTACTTTTTACCCTATACCTTGTATCTTGTATACAATTTACCTACAGTATACTTAAACTTTCCTTAAAAATCAATATTTTATCCCCAGATTTCAGTCCATTCTTTTCACAGTCATTCATCTCGAGAATCCTCTCTCCGGTTGTGCCGTAACGCTTTGCGAGATCCCAGAGTGTATCTCCTTCTTTTACGATGTAGCCTACGATTCCCGGCTGTTTTTCCAGTTTTTCTGCATCAAACGGGAGGCAGATCATTTCCTGCGGGCAGCGTATTTTCACTTCTTCTTTCAGGAATCCATGAAATGCAAGTACTGCTTTTACTTCTACTTCTGCATTTCCAAGCAGTCCGACATTTAACTGTTCGATGCACCACGTCAGATCCACCTGCATCCGATCATTCGTCTCATTACTTTCCAGAAATGCAGTAAACGGAACCATTCCCTGCCATACATCAAACGGGATTTCATCGTCTGATTTGATATAAAGAAACTGGATATGCAATACACCTTCCACTTCGATTCCTTTCTCTGTAATCTGTGTACTCTCCACTTCCACTCTTCCTGTGCTGTGGCAAATCTGTAAAATATCTTCTTTAATCTCCGGAAGTGTCAGCTTCTCTGTCACTTTACATTTGGTATGATTCTGCATCAGTAATTTTTCGCACGGACAGTCCTTATATTTGATCTCACACTCACCATCCAGCGCATAGGCATCCTCCAGCACATCCATTTCTACTTCTTCATAAACGATCAGCCGCATATCCAGCGTTGCTTCCACGCCAAGAATTCTTACTTCTCCTTCCTCGTCCATGCGCGATTCCACTGCCACATCTGTAAATACCGGATACAATTGGTGATACATGGAATCTTTTGCTCCATAACACGGAATCTTTCCTTCATATGCCACCGTCTGCTCTATCCAGTCCAGCCTTCCATCCGGCGATTCATAAAAACAGAACACAAGCATTTCACCCTGCAACAGAAGTACTTCCTCCCCAATCCTTGTGTCCAGTTTTCCCGGAGTGACTTCGGTCCACAGTAATGTGCCGATATTTTCTTTTGTCCCGCCAATCTGTACTTCTTCTTTGATCCGGTATGTATCACGCTTCATCGTATGCATTTTCAGAAGTGTCTCCTGTCTCTTCTTTCTGCACAGTCCATCTGCGTATTCGCTGCCTTCTTCCCCCCGTCTTCCTTCTCTGTAAATATCGCTTGTCAGATGTTCTTCTTTCTGCTGTTCCGAACAAACCTGTAATTCTACGAGTGCTTTGATTCCGAGCTTTCTTGAATGGATCACCGTTACGGTAAGTTCCGTCTGTGAACTCTTGATAAACAAACTGCCCTCCGGCACTTTCTCTGCATAAACCAGCTCCTCAAATGGAAATCTTCCTTCCAGAGATGACAGCCGTTTCTCAGAGTCATCCGTCACATAAAGCATGCGAAACTGTATCTTTCCGCTGATCCGTATGTAATTGTCCACAATTTTCTGCTCTTCGATGCGCAATGTACCTTCATTCAGGATCACACGCTGCACATCACTTTTGGCATCCGGCACGTTATAGTCCTGATCCACATAAAACTGATCTACAATCGTTTTTCCCTGGCTGTATCCCCTAAATTCCTGCGTCTCGCATGTCAGAGTTTCATAATCTTTTTGCTCCATTTTGACAACCTCACTTTCCTGTTATTTGCTGTTGCACCATAAAAATATCCATCATATATTTATGATACCCACGGATTGTTCCGTGCTGCGCATATGGCTGCAGACCTGCCCCCCTGGTATCATTCAAATACCACCATCTTCCCGCCTGCTTTCATTTTCACCACGCAGTACGGATAGGTCTCCTTCTTTTTTCTTACGGTTCCTCTTTTCGGACCGACAAGCTCTGTCTGAAAGAAAATTGTATTGGAAGTTTCTTCTATCTTTACAACCTTCACCCGGTAACCGTCCTGCCTTTTTCTTCCATACCCGCAGAACAGATACAGACTGCCCTGATCTTCGTATGTCAGGGTAAATGGTTCCTGTTTCTTTTCTTCAATCCATTTCTTACATTCTTCCGGTATTTCCTCTCTCCGGACATTTTCATATACGGCTTTTCTTTTCTGCGTGTCATCCACTTTCCGGATTGAACAGCCACACAATATCCACAAACAGAGAACAAGTCCTGCACACAACAACCACTTCCGCATACACTCACCCTGCAATTTCTCTTTAATATCATACACAGTGAACCTATGAAAAATACCAATTTTAGTGTATACTTATAAAAGTGTTGCCACAAAAATGTGCTTTTGTACATTCACACAAACAGCTGAATTTTATTGAAACAGACTAAGGAGTACTTAATTATGAAACAATACAGACGACAGGCGGGTGTTCTTCTGCATCCGACATCACTTCCTTCTCCATATGGGATCGGAGATCTTGGACATACGGCATACCGTTTTGTTGATTTTCTGGAAGCCGCCGGACAGAAACTCTGGCAGATCCTTCCACTGACACATACAGGTTTCGGAGATTCTCCGTATCAGAGTTTCTCTGCCTTCGCCGGGCAGCCGCTTCTTATAAGCCCAGATCATTTGAAAGAGCTGGGACTTTTATTCGACCATGAACTGAAAGATGCACCTGCCGGAGACAGCGCACAGGTAGACTACGGAACGGTCATTCCGTGGAAACACAGCATTTTCCGCCTTGCATACAACCGTTTTTACGAAAGAGACGAGGGCGATCCGCTAAAGCAGGATTTCGCACGCTTCTGTCAGGAGGAAGCTTTCTGGCTGGAGGATTATGCGCTTTTCCTCGCCTGCAAAGACGCCAATGACGGAAGGAGCTGGCTGGACTGGCCGGATATGTACCGCAGCCCATCCCCGGAATACAAAGAGGAATTAAAACAGCTTTTGCAGAAAGAAGCCGGATATTACAAATTTCTGCAGTTTATCTTCTTCACAGAATGGGGCAGACTGAAAGCATATGCAAATGAGAAAGGCATCCAGATCATCGGCGATATCCCGATCTTCGTATCCATGGACAGTGCAGATGTCTGGGCAAATAAAGAACTATTCTACCTGGACGAGAAAGGGTATCCGCTCTCTGTTGCGGGAGTTCCGCCGGATTATTTTTCTGCAGCCGGGCAGCTCTGGGGCAATCCGCTCTATGCATGGGATGCACATAAGAACAGCGATTTCTCCTGGTGGATCTCGCGTATCCGCACACAGCTTAAGAATCTGGACATCCTGCGTATCGACCATTTCCGTGGCTTTGACGCATGCTGGTCTGTCCCTTACGGCGAACCGACTGCCGTCAACGGACACTGGGCGAAGGTGCCGGGCTGGGATCTCTTTGGTGCGATCTCCCAGGCACTCGGCGACGATCTGCCGATCATTGCAGAAGATCTCGGTATCATTACGGATGAGGTAAATGCGCTTCGTGAACATTTCGGATTCCCGGGCATGAAGGTTCTGCAGTTTGCTTTTGATTCTACCGATGAAAATGCATACCTGCCGCACCGTTTTGAATCTCCGGTCTGCGTCTGCTACACCGGAACACACGACAATGCTACAACACTTTCCTGGTACGAGACATTACCGGAACATTGCCGCAAAAAAGTCTGTGCTTACACCGGAACAACCGATGAGAAGAATATCGGTTATGGTCTGATAAAGGCAGCGCTTTCCAGCATTGCCACTTATGCGATCTATCCGCTGCAGGATCTTTTATTCTGCGGAGATGAAGGACGCATGAATACGCCGGGAAAAGCCGCCGGCAACTGGAGCTGGCGTTTCCGTGCACAAGATCTGAAACCGGAATACGCAGATACCCTTCGTGAACTTACCTTATTATATGGACGCTTTGATTAAGCGCCCCAGGCAAAGAAAGGATATACAAATGTTTAGATTTATTTTGGTAGTCATTACTTTATTTTTATATCTGATCCTCGGAATCCCGGTACTGGGTATCGAATGGATCATCAGCAAATTTAATCAGGAAGCTGCCGATTATCAATGTCTGCGCATGGTGCAGGCTGCATTCCGATTTATGCTTAAGATTGCAGGAACTGAGATCACTGTAATCGGCGAAGAAAGGATCCCGGATGAGCCGGTACTTTTCATTGGCAATCACAGAAGTTATTTTGACATTCTTCTGACTTACTCCCGATGCAAACGCCGCACCGGATACATTGCCAAAAAGGAAATGATGAGCTATCCTCTGCTCCGCACATGGATGAAGCGCCTTTATTGCCTCTTCCTTGACCGTGACAACCCGAAAGAGGGACTAAAGACCATCCTCAAAGCAATTGAATACGTAAAAAGCGGAATCTCCATCTGCATTTTCCCGGAAGGTACGAGAAATACCGGCGAAGAGTTAAGTGTTCTTCCATTCCACAGCGGTTCTTTTAAAATTGCTGAGAAAAGTGGTTGTCCAATCGTACCGATCAGCATGAATAACACAATCTCGATCTTCGAGAAACAGTTCCCGCGCATTAAGAAGACCCACGTCATCATCGAATATGGCAAGCCGATCTATGCAAAAGATCTGGACCGTGAACAGAAAAAACAGCTCTCACAGAACTGTCAGAAGATTATTGAAGATACCATTAAGAAGAACCAGGCATTACTCTAATGCCTGGCTTTTCTTTTTTCTTTTACTTTTTTCTCTGTAAGTGCTATAATGGAACGGAATTTATAAAAAAGGAGACAAATGGGACCATGAACAGACAAGATCTTACGTTATTGACGGACTTTTATGAGCTGACAATGATGCAGGGATACTATGAGGAGAAACAGAACGAAACCGTTATTTTCGACGTTTTCTTCCGCCAGAATCCTTGCAGCAACGGATATTCTGTATGTGCCGGATTAGAGCAGGTGATCGATTATGTGAAGAACCTGAATTTTACTTACGAGGATGTGGACTACTTAAGAAGTCTGCACATTTTCAGTGAGGATTTTCTGCACTACTTAAGCGGTTTTCATTTCAGTGGTGATATCTATGCAATTCCGGAAGGAACCGTTGTATTTCCAAAAGAGCCACTGTTAAAAGTGATCGCTCCGATCATGGAGGCACAGCTTGTAGAGACTGCGATCCTGAACATCATCAATCATCAGTCACTGATCGCTACGAAGACTTCCCGAATTGTCTTTGCGGCAGACGGCGACGGTATTATGGAATTTGGTCTGAGACGTGCACAAGGACCGGATGCCGGACTTTATGGTGCGAGAGCTGCTATGATCGGCGGCTGCGTCGGCACATCCAATGTTCTTGCAGGACAGCTTTTTGATGTTCCGGTCATGGGTACACATGCACATAGCTGGATCATGAGCTTCAAGGATGAATATACTGCATTTAAGAACTATGCGAAAATGTATCCGGATAACTGCACATTACTTGTCGATACGTATGATACTCTCAAATCCGGTGTACCGAATGCGATTCGTGTATTCCGGGAATTTAAAGAGTCTGGTCATCCCCTCAAAAAATACGGAATCCGTCTTGACAGTGGCGACCTTGCATACCTTTCTAAAGAAGCACGCAAGATGTTGGATGCTGCCGGATTCGAAGATGCAACCATCTGCGCATCCAATGATTTGGATGAGTTCCTTCTCCACGATCTGAAGATGCAAAAAGCAGCCATCGATTCCTGGGGTGTCGGTACAAATCTGATCACTTCCAAGGACTGCCCGTCTTTCGGCGGTGTATATAAGCTGGCTGCCATAAAGAATCAGGACGGAGAATTTATTCCGAAGATTAAGATTTCTGAAAATACAGAAAAAATCACAAATCCTGGTAACAAAACCATTTATCGTATCTATGATAAAGAAACAGGAAAACTCAAAGCTGATCTGATCTGTTTTGCCGGCGAAGAATATGACACCAATGAAGATCTGTTATTATTTGATCCAATCGAGACATGGAAGAAGACCAGGCTTCCGGGTGGCACATACACAATGCGTGAGATTCTCGTTCCGGTCTTCATAAATGGTGAATGTGTCTACAACTCTCCTTCTGTTATGGAGATTGCAGCTTACTGCAAGCAAGAGAAGGATACACTCTGGGATGAGACCAAACGTCTCTTCTACCCACATCGTATCCATGTGGATTTATCACAGAAATTATACGATGTGAAAAAATCGCTGCTTGATCAGATGAGCATATCTGACTAAGTAAGGAGAATTTATTTTATGAAAATTATAGTATTAGCCGGAGGACTCAGTCCTGAACGCGATGTATCACTTATTTCCGGAGCAGGAATCTGTAAAACACTACGCGAAAGTGGGCATCAGGCTTATCTGCTGGACGTTTATTTTGGACTACCTTATGATGCGGATAAACTGGACGAAGTCTTCGATCTTCCGGACGCCGGACTTGGTATTGCAGAAGGTATCAAAACAACGATGCCGGATCTCGATGCTTTGAAAAAGTCCCGACCTGATCAGTCCGACTGCTATCTTGGACCGAACGTCATCGAGCTGTGCCGTATGGCAGATATTACTTTTATGGCTCTGCACGGTTCTGTCGGTGAGAACGGAAAGTTGCAGGCTACTTTTGATATCCTCGGCATCCGTTATACCGGTCCGAATTCTCTGGGTTGTTCCCTTTCTATGAATAAACTGGTTGCCAAACAGATTTTTAAAATGAGTCGTGTAGCAACTCCGCGAGGAACTTCCCTGAATCGCCAAACAAAGGATACCCCGCTTGACGAGCTGGGATATTATCTTCCACTGGTTATCAAACCATGCTCCGGCGGTTCCAGCATCGGTGTATTTATCGTTCACACCGAAGAAGAATATCTTGATGCGATCCATCAGTCTTTTGATGTCCATCAGGAAGAAGAAGTTGTAATTGAACCTTATATCAAAGGAAGAGAATTTGCCTGTGGTATTCTCGCCGGCAAAGCACTTCCGATCGTAGAGATCATTCCTAAAGACGGTGTGTTCAACTACGAGAACAAATACCAGGCAGGCGGCGCACAGGAAATCTGCCCTCCGGTCTCTCTCGATGAGAAGACACAGAAGAAAATGAAGCGCATGGCAGAGAAGGCATTTCGCACTTTACGCATGGATGTGTATGCACGCGCTGACTTTATCGTTGACGATACAGACGGTAAGTTCTATTGTCTGGAAATGAACGGACTTCCGGGTATGACTCCGGCGAGTCTGATTCCGAAGGCTGCGAAGGCTGCCGGTTTGGAATATGGTGATCTGTGCGAGCAGATCATTGATGAATCAATCAAAGCACGCTACCAATAAGGAGGAATTTATTCTATGAAAAACCTTACTTTGGAAAATATCACCAAGGCCTGTAAAGGAACTTATCACGGCGATACATCCAAACTTTCCCAGGAAGTAGCAGGTGTCGTAATCGACAGTCGTAAAGTCGAGAAAGATTACCTTTTTGTCGCTATTGACGGAGAAAATGTAAATGCACATAAATTTATCCCGGATACAATCGAGAAGGGCGCAATGTGTGTCGTTTCCCATGAAGATCTTGGCGAAACCGATTACCCGTATATTCTGGTAGAATCTACCGGTCAGGCACTTTTAGACATTGCGAAACTGTACCGTGATTCTTTCGATGTAAAGGTTGTCGGAATTACAGGAAGTGTCGGAAAGACAAGTACAAAAGAGATGATCGCATCTGTACTTTCCCAGAAATACAATGTTCATAAAACATTAGGAAATTTCAATAACGAATGGGGACTTCCGATCACAATTTTTGAAATGAACGAGGAGAACCAGGTTGCTATTCTGGAAATGGGAGTCAACCACTTCGGCGAGATGCGCAGACTTTCTTCTGTTGCAAGTCCGGATGTATGTGTGATCACGAACATCGGTGTTGCCCACTTGGAATTTTTCAAGACAAGAGAAGGTATCTTCCAGGAGAAATCCCAGATGATCCAGGATATGAAAAATGGCGGAACCATCATTTTCAACGGAGATGATGATATTTTACGTGAATCCGGTCCGATCAAAGGTGTAGAGCCTGTATTCTTCGGAACCGGTGACAACAGTGATTTCCGCGCAACAGATATTAAACCGCTCGGACTTAAAGGAACTTCATGCACGCTCCACATGCCAAACGGAACTTCTTTTGACTGCGTTGTTCCGCTTCCGGGTATCCACATGGTATCCAATGCGCTGGCAGGTGCCGCTGTCGGATACAGCCTTGATCTGACAAATGAAGAAATCAAAGCCGGTATCGAGAATCTCCCGTCTATTCCGGGAAGAAACCACATCATCATTACCGATAAGCTGACGATCTTAGATGACTGCTACAATGCAAATCCGATTTCTACAAAGGCATCCATTGATGTTCTCGATATGGCAATCGGACGTAAAGTTGCTGTCCTTGGAAATATGGGTGAACTTGGTGCAAATGAAAAAGAACTGCACCACGAGACAGGCGCATATGCCGCTGAAAAAGGTGTCGATGTTGTATGCGCGATCGGAGACCTTGCGAAAGAAATTGCAAACGGTGCTTCCGTAAACGGTACAGAAGTACACTGGTTTGAAACAAAAGCGGATTTCCTTGCAGAGATGAAAAATATTATGAAAGAGGGAGACAATGTCCTTGTCAAAGCTTCTCATGGAATGCATTTTCCTGAACTGGTAGAAGCTCTGGAAGCATTGTAGGAGTGTAAAATCCATGGAATATCAGATATTAGCACTGGACCTCGACGGTACGCTGACCAACTCGAAGAAAGAGATCTCCAGACCTACTCTGGAAGCTCTGATCGATATTCAGGAGCAGGGCAAGAAAGTCGTGCTTGCCAGCGGACGTCCGACCAAGGGAGTTCTTCCACTTGCGAAGCAACTACATCTGGAAGACTACGGAAGCTATATTCTCTCTTTTAACGGTGCCAGAATTACCGATTGCAGAAGTATGCAGGCGATCTATAATAAGACTCTTCCGGGAGATATTGTAGAACCTCTTCTGCAGATTTTAAGAAAATATGACGGGCTGGATATTTTGTCTTATACAGCAGATAATATCCTCTCCGGAATCAAACCGAACAAATATACCGAACTGGAATCCCGGATCAATCACATGCCGATCATCGAGACGGATGATTTTGCGGCATGTATTAAAGAACCGGCGAACAAGTTTCTTGTAACAGGAGAACCGGAGATCATTGCAAAGGCGCAGAAGGAAGTGACGGATTATTTCCGTTCTTACCTCTACATCTACTGCTCCGATCCGTTCTTCCTGGAAATCATGCCTCCGCAGGTGGATAAGGCACATTCTCTCCTGAAGCTGTTATCCAGCATCGGTCTTACTTCAGATCAGATGATCTGCTGCGGCGATGGTTACAATGACATTACGATGATCGAGACCGCCGGCCTTGGCGTTGCCATGGCGAATGCACAGCCGTTGGTGCGCGAACGCGCCGATTACATCACCAAGTCCAACGACGAGGATGGCGTACTGCATGTTATTAATGAATTTTTGCGGTAGGGATACGCCTGAAGTATTTCCTTAAGTAGAATTGCTTTTCGCTTCTCCCGCCGAGGATGAATTTTCATGCATATATAAAAAATAAGGGAGCTGGGCTCCGCGGATATATTGTGTATCCGTGAAGTCAGCTCCCTTGTTGCTTTCCTTTGTTCTGGAGATATGCTCTTGGCTTGTTGGGGTATCCCTTTTAGCTTTTCTTTACCCTGAGGGATACGCTCTTGGCTTGTTGTGTATCTCTTTTTCTCTTATACTTCTTCCAATGGATACTTCTTTGTATCCCTCCGTCCTGTCACAACTTGCTTGGGGATATATCGCGCTTTTTCGATGTATCCCCTTTTATCTTCTCCGTCCTTTAAAGATATAACACACATATTTACTTCACAAGCTTGAAATCTTCTTTCTCCACAATTTCTTTCCTGTAATTGTCAAAGTATTTTCCCCAATCAGCCTTGCTGTCACCTGCATGCTTCTCGCTATACTCCTTCTCCAGCTTCTCTCTATATTTGATCTGTGGAAGAAGTTTCTGATATACCGTCTTCTCATACTTCCAATAATCTTCCGGTGAATCAAACTGTGCAATAATCTCATCAACTTGTTTCTGGCTGGATTCATCCAGTTTCTTACCTTCATACTCAGCACGCATATCACTTACATAATCTTCCACTTCTTTGTCTGTCGCCTTACAGCCTGCCTTCATTGCCTCTGTACATAATGCTGCGTTTTCTTTTTCATATTTATAAGCTTCCTTTTCTGCTTCTTCTTCGCTCATGCCTTTAGCCTTATAATATGCAATTGCTTTTTCCATATCAGTTTTTGTAATTTCTGAATAATTTCCCTTCGCATATAAGTTTTTTGCGGAAGCCTCTTCTGGATTCTTATATTCTTTTTCCAGTACTTTGCCAAAATCCGATAATGAGACCTTGCCATTTGCCTGGGAATTATTCTGCACAACACTTCCGGCAAGCGCCAGACATCCAGCAACTACGACTACTGCACTCATAACTTTTCCTTTTTTACTCATAATCTTTCTCTCCCGCGTCCATTAAATATCTGTGATTGTTTCATTGCTTTTCAGAATCCCTGCTATTACGACTTTCTTCTTTTTCTTTTCGGCTTTCTTCTTTCACTTTTTTTATTTTGTCATCCAAAAACAACCCCGAACCTATCACCGCAGTAAGCGAAAACCATTTTAATGCGCATAATAACATATCCTGTGTTCCATATTTTCTTATTTCAAGAGATACCATTACCATCACTGTAACACATACAATAAAATGAACAATATAAAGTATTAATGGACTTTCTTTCATAGATATTCCTCCAACCTCACTCGTTATCCTTATCATGCCGACATTCTATAGTCTGATATTATCATCCCAGTTTATTTTCGTCAATATATATCTAGTTTTTCTATGTATTGTTTTTCCTTTTATTAAATATAGAATATATTTATAAATATCATTATGTCAAATTTGGAAGTATACAAATAAACAAAGCATGTAAAACATATTATAAGAATCCCGCTATTAATTATTCTGAAATATGTGATGAGCTTGGTAATCCCGAAGAAATCGTAGCTGACTATTATTCAAACTGTGATTCTTCTTATCTGACCAAGAATCTTCGTTTTGCCTGCTATATCCGCAGAATGTTCGTTGCAGTTCTCATTGCGGTCATTATCGTAACGGGCGTGCGCAGCTTTTATTTGCATGAATTATACGTTCAAAGTCAAAATGAAATTCCAACTCATGTTATAGAATCTATCGAATAAAAGGAGTTTAACTTATTATGAAAAAAAATTAACATTTATTCTTATCTTTTCTTTAATGCTGTTTCCAATGAATGTATTCGCTTCTTCTGGTACATTCACATACGGATTGGGCACTTCCAAATGTATTTCCTCAAGTGTATCTGCCAAATCTAATGTAAATATTTGGAAAATCACAAGCAGTTCGTCTGGCAAATCAAAGAACACCGCCAGTGCTACAGCTACTGCAAAGCATTATTACAATAACTCCGTAGTTGACACCGTAACTCGCACAGTGAAACTGATATGTAGTTCAACCGGAAAATTTTCTTAAGGTTTATTTAATTTTTTATTAATATTTATTGTATATGCAATGCAAAAATAGTTGTTTTCTTAAGGTTTATTCTTTATAATAGTTAGCAACGGAAGGGATTGACACTATTATGCGGGCACAGAATAATTTCAAAAAGGGCGCTGTAGAGATGCTCTTACTTCATATTTTAAAAGAACAGGGAGATTGTTACGGATATCAGTTTTCCAAACTGATCAAAGAATTGTCGGACGATTATCTGACGGTTCCGGAGGGATCGCTTTATCCCGCCCTGTACAAACTTATCGAAAAGGGATATATCTCCGATTATAAAAAACCTGCCGGGAAGCGGATGATCCGTGTTTACTATCATCTGGAAGCATCCGGCGAAGAGCGACTTGCTTATCTGAAAAATGAATTTTACGAGACGAATCGTTCTATCGAGAAGATTCTTGATTATGATTTTCCGGTAGAATCTTAAAGCCACAAGTTCTACTCAAGCTGGTCAAAAGCAATATTTGTGAAAATATGCGACGTATGATATGATAAATCCTTCCATGCGACTGTATACCGACTACAACAGTCCATACATGTATGCACGCCCAATTCTCAATCCATCC
The DNA here is from genome assembly GCF_003481355.1 of Dorea sp. OM07-5. Classification (NCBI taxonomy): domain Bacteria; kingdom Bacillati; phylum Bacillota; class Clostridia; order Lachnospirales; family Lachnospiraceae; genus Dorea; species Dorea sp. OM07-5. Next base: position 26,681 of record NZ_QUKZ01000016.1, read on the forward strand.
AGCTTTACCTGGACCAGCAGCAATAAAGATATCGCTACTGTCAATAAGAACGGAATTGTGAAGAAAGGCTCCAAAACCGGTAAGGTGAAGATCACTGCTAAATTGAAAACCGGTACGAAGGTAAGTTTCTCCAAGACACTTACAGTGAAATAAACTGCAATAACATAATTTACTATATCAAAAACGACGGTCGTAAGTGGCTGTCGTTTTCTATTATTAAAAAGCACATCCTAACGCTTCTCATCTTCGCGTCAGAATGTGCTTCTTATTTTTTACAATCTCAAATTTTCTATCCAGGCATTTTATATTATGCTTCTGCTGTTTCTCCGTCTTCAGCTTCTTCATCATCTGCTGATGCATGAACTTCTGTTACACTTACAATCAGTGCTTCCGGATCCGTAGATAATGTAATCTCCGGATTCTTGGCAATATCCAGATCTTTTACTTTGATTGTATCACCTGCATGCATATCGCCTACATTGACTTCAATCTTATCTACAAGGTCTTTCGGTAATGCCTTAAATGCTACTTCTTCCAGATGTTCTTCCAATACACCTGTTGTTACTTTCTCGGCATCAACCAATACGATCTCAGCTACAGAGTGAACTGCTTCGTTGCTTACCAATGCCTGAAAATCTACTTCGTTGATCTGTTTTTTAATCGGATCAAACTGAATATCCTTAATCAGTACATTATGCTTTGTTCCGTCAACATCAAGCATAACCTGACTTCCTTTATTGTTCTTCTTCAGAAGGCTTTCTACTTCTTTTTTGTCCATTTTTACCGGAACAGATTCTTTCATCTCGCGGCCAAATACATTGCCCGTAACAAATCCTTCTCTTCTTAATTTCTTTGCTTTGATGTCCATGCTTCTTTTTTCAGCTTTTAAAGTATTCATTTATCTTTTCCTCCAAAAATCTGATATGCTTAGCATCCTTCGACTTTGTCTTACAATACAAAGAGGTGTGTTAAGTAGGTTTTCTTGTTACGATCTTATTATATCTCTTCTATAACAAACAGATTAACCAAATATACACTTTTTTTGAGGTGTTTTTTTGTGATTTTTTCAATTTTTCTAAATTATATAGCAATAAAGCCGGCGCCACCGGAAACGGGAAGCGCCAGCCATGAAGTTCTCTATCTCTGTTAAATTGCTCTTGTGTATTTCTCAAGCCATGCTTTCTCTTCGTCATTCAGATATGGCGAAATCACTTCGTATACTCTCGCATGATAATCATTGAGCAGCTTCTTGTCTTCTGCTGTCATGATATCCGGGTTGATGGCATCTAAGTCCATCGGAATCAGTGTAATCGCTTCAAAATACATGAACTGTCCATATTCGTTCAGAGTTCCTTTCTTTGTCAGAAGTTCGTTTTCCAGACGGATACCGTGGGAACCTTCAATATAGATTCCCGGCTCATCTGTGATGATCATGCCTTCTGCAAGCGGCTCAGTCTCGCCCGGGCGGTATTTCCAGCGGAATCCAGTCGGTCCTTCGTGGATATTAAGCAGATAACCAACTCCATGTCCTGTTCCGTGATTGAAGTTCAAATCTCTGTCCCAGAAAGGCTTTCTTGCAAGGATATCCAGAACCATACCTGTAGATCCCTCTAAGAATTTCGCATTGCTAAGCTGCAAGTTACTGATCGCAACCAATGTAAAATGGTCTTTCATGATCTGCGGCACTTCGCCTAATGCATAAGTTCTTGTTACATCTGTAGATCCTTCATAAAATCCGGCGCCTGTATCTGTTAAGAACAGCTGTCCCTCTTTCAGCTCAACGTCTGTCTCCGGAGATGATGTATAATGCACAATTGCTCCATGCTCTCCAAAGGAAGAGATTGGCTCAAAGCTCGGGCGGATGAAATTGCCCATCTCTGCACGGAACTCATCCAGCTTGTCTGACGCACTCATCTCTGTGATCTTCATCTTTCCAACATTCTCTTTCAGCCATTTCATAAATCTGACATGAGCTACACTGTCTTTGATCTGGGCTTTGCGGATGTTCTTGATCTCTACCGGGTTCTTCATTGCTTTCATAAGAATTGCCGGATTTCTCTGCTCAATTGTTTTCACATTTTCCGGAATATTATTGAAAATTGCATAGTTCAGTTTGCCTGGATCAACCATCACAACTGTATCTTCCGCAAACTTTTTCACATCTTCATAAATGTCATTGTACGGATGAAGTTTCACACCATCTGCCGCCAGTTTTACTTTCAGCGCATCATCCAGTTTACGTTCATCAATATAAAGCTCTACGCCGTCCATTGTAACGATCGCATAAGATAATACCATCGGGAAGAAATCAATATCATTTCCACGGATATTGAGTGTCCAGCAGATATCATCCAGTGTTGTCATTACATGTGTATTCGCTCCTGCATCCTTCATCTCTTTACGGATTCTTGCAAGTTTGTCAGCAACCGTCTCTCCTGCATATTTCACATCCAGATCAAATGCCGGTTCTTCTGACATTGCCGGGCGGTCACTCCAGATCTCGTCGATCAGGTCTTCCTGGTAATTCACATGTGCGTCTTTCTTTGCTGCAATGTCTGCATAGCCCTGACCTTCTCCGACAGATACTACTCTTCCGTCAAATCCAAGTGTTTCTCCAGCCTGTAATACTTCCTCGATGTAAGCATTCATCTCCGGTACACCTGGTTCTCCCATCTTCATCAGTTCCACTGTAGATCCCTCCAGCTGCTTTGCAGCCTGGATGAAATAACGTCCGTCTGTCCACAGTCTTGCCTCTGTCTTTGTGATGACTGCTGTCCCTGCGGAACCAGAAAATCCTGTGATGAACTTTCTCGCCTTGAAATGTTCCCCAACATATTCACTTTGATGGAAATCAGCGGTTGGCACTACATAAACATCAATCTTCTTCTCCTCCATCTGTTTGCGAAGTGCTTCGAGTCTCTCTGGTACTGTCATTTGTTGTTCCTTCTTTCTTATTAGATTTGTTACCCCTCTGCAATTACCATACCAATCCGTAATGCAGTCTTTTGGAAACTGTTTATAGTTTACAATAATCCTCCAATATTTGTCAAAAAATATTTTGTTATGTTATTATAAATATAACAAAAATAATCATAGTATAACTATTGATTTTCGTCATTTTGTCAGATACACTAGATATGATACCAGGGTTCAAAAGTCTAAATCCATATGAGCTTGCTCATATATGGATGACAAACTTTGGAACCCGCCACGATATGCGAACAGAATTTTTTCACTGAGGATAATTTACAATGAACATACCGATAAAGAAATCATGTTTTTACAGTGCAGTCATTATTATTCTCTCACAGCTTAGCATCAGCTTGTTCACCCGGAACTTTCAGCTATCTGTTGCTGTGATTTTTTTGTCTGCCATGACATTTCTGATCCAGGATTTTCCACTGATTCCGGTGACAGTGCTTTCAGCAGTCGGCGTCTGTTCACTCCGTATGCTGCTTGCATGGATCGTAACAGATACTACAGCACCGATTTCCCGGTATTTTCCTGAAATGACATTCTATCTTTGCTACGGTTTTCTTCTATATATATATGTTAAAAATATAACATCATGGAAATCTTCCGGCAAAAGCTTTTTCAGAAGACTGACGCAGCGAAAAGATGTGAACACAACTGCATTTTCAGAATATCCGAACCGAAATCACACACTACTCGTTCTGACCGTAATTGACTATGTGGCAAACTTTCTGGAACTGCTTGTACGTCTGGATATTTCCGCATTTCATATCCGCCTGCAGACAGGTATTTTCCTGACAGCTTTTTTCCGCTCCTGTGTGGTCTGGCTGATTCTGACACTTTTTGCAAAATACCGGATGCTCCTTTTGCAAAAGGAACATGAAGAGCGTTATCAGCGCCTCGTTCTTCTCATTTCCAAACTGAATGGGGAAATGGTCTGGATGCAGAAAAATACTTTGCTTATTGAAGAGACAATGAATCATTCTTACAAATTATATCAGGAGCTGACGGAGGCCGATGTTCCGGCAGAATTATCTACTTCCGCTCTGGCAACTGCAAGAGATATCCACGAGATCAAGAAAGAATACCTTCTGATCATGCGTGGAATTTCCGAAGCACTGAACGAGGAAGTCGAACAGGACGGCATGTATCTGGAAGAGATTTTCACACTGCTTAAGACTTCCATGTTTACACTTGCTGATTCCATGGATAAGACACTGAATTTTAAATTTATCTGCAAAACAAATTTTTATACTTCAAAACATTATGAGCTGTTATCCATTTTCCGGAATCTTCTCATCAATGCACTGGAAGCTGCACAGGAACAGACTGTAACTCTTATGATTTCCATATTTTCCCAGGATGAAGCTGTCATTTTCAAAATTACAGATGACGGTCCGGGAATCCCGGTTGAATACAAAGATGAGATTTTTAATACCGGTTTCTCAACCAAAATTAATTTTGAAACCGGGGAAGTAAGCCGTGGAATCGGTCTTGGTCTTGTGAAAGATCTTGTCGAAAAACGTCTCGGCGGTTCAATCGAACTGGCATCCGTGCCGGGAAATACAACTTTTACAGTAAGCATACCAAAGAATCAAATTGAGGTGATCAAATCATGATGTCTTTTTATTTTATAGATGACGATAAAAACATTACAAACATTTTAAAACTGATCGTAAATACGCGTGGACTCGGTGTCTGTTGCGGAAGTGCGGAAAACGCAGCAGAGGCACTGGCAGATCTGCCTGTCATGCGCCCGGACATCGTTCTTGTCGATTTCCTTATGCCGGAGATGGACGGCATTTCTTTCATCAAGCAAGCGAAAAAAATTCTTCCGGACGCAGCCTATATTATGCTGTCACAGGTTTCTTCCAAGGATATGATTGCTTCTGCCTATGAAGCCGGTGTAGAATTTTTCATCCAGAAGCCAATCAACAGCGTAGAAGTGGAATCCATCATCCGCAAAGTCAGCGACGGTCTTTCCATGAAACGGATGGTTCAGCAGATGCATAATATTTTTACTCCTGACACAAACAAATCCTCTGTTTCCAAGTCAGCAAATGAGCAGCAGATTGAGGCAAATCTGCGCACGATCCTTACACGTCTCGGAATTATAGGCGATACCGGTAGCAAAGATATTATTACGATCGTCAAATACATGTGTATGCACCCGGAAAGCGTGGATACAATGACTGTCAGCGAACTGTGCAGTAAATTCTGTGATAACCCGAAGTCCATGGAGCAGCGTATCCGCCGTACTGCGTTTAACGGTCTTGTCAATCTGGCACATCTCGGTCTAGATGATTACTCAAACGAGATCTTCGTTGATTATTCCAGTACACTTTACAATTTTGAACAGGTGCGGAAAGAAATGGATTGTATTCGTCAAAAAACTGTCAGACATGGTAATTTGAAGATTCGTCATTTTCTGACTTCTCTCGCTTTTCGTTGTCAAAATGCACAATGATTTGTAATAATCGCGCTTATTTGTATGCATATTGTCACCTATTGAAACTTTTTGTAACCGTGCATATATATTATACCTATCAATAAACGGACGGACTTATAGAATTTTTAAATCAAAGAAAGTTGAGAGGTGTAACGTATGGTAACAGTTTTATCAGGTGTAGCTTTATTGGTCGCAACATTAGCAGTGTTTTCACTGTTCAGTCTTAAGATGCCGAAGGGATCGCTTGCAATGTCAGGTATGGCAGATGCAGCCGTTGCAACATTCCTTGTCGAGGCAATTCACAGCTATATCAGCGGAGATTTGTTTGGTATTTCATTTTTAAAACAGGTTGGAACCACATCCGGAAGCATGGGTGGTGTTGCAGCGGCAATCATGGTTCCAATCTGTATGGGAGCTAACCCGTTATACGGGGTAGTAGCCGGTGTAGCCGTTGCAGGTTACGGAATCCTTCCTGGATTTATCGCAGGATATATCGTAGGATTTGTTGCACCGATTATTGAAAAGAAACTTCCGGAAGGTGTGAACGTAATCGTTGGTGCTCTTGCCGTCGCTCCAATCGCACGTATTATCGTTGTAAGTGTAGAACCGGGTGTGAACATCTTATTATCACGAATCGGTCTTACAATTTCAGCAGCAACCGATCAGTCCCCGATCGTTATGGGATTCTTGCTCGGTGGTATTATGAAAATGATCTGTACATCACCGTTAAGTTCTATGGCACTGACAGCCATGTTAGGGCTGACAGGACTTCCAATGGGTATTGCCGCAGTTGCATGCTTTGGTGGTTCTTTCACAAACGGTATGATATTCCACAAATTGAAACTTGGTAACAGAGGTAACGTAATCGGCGTTATGTTAGAGCCTTTAACACAGGCCCCGATCGTAACTGCCAATCCAATTCCTATCTATTGTTCGAATTTCTTTGGCGGCGGACTTGCAGGTATCTCAGCGGCGGTGTTCCACATTGTGAATAATGCGCCTGGTACAGCTTCTCCAATTCCTGGACTTCTTGCACCGTTTGCATTTAATGCGCCGGGAACTGTTGTAATCTCTCTTGCATTTGCAGCAGCAGGCGGTTTACTTGCAGGATTTATAGGCGGAACAGTTTTCAAACACATCCGCGAGAAGAAAGGAATACTTGTAAAAGAAATTATCGCAGAAACTACAGAAGCTGTTGAATCTGAGGAAGCGCTTGAGCCGAGCGTATAAAAAAGCCCCCTTATTTTAACAACAAAATATAGAAAATATCCCCATTGTGGCACCACACACAATGGGGATATTTTTATTGTTATTTTCTGCGCTTATTATGTCCCGTTCAAGAAGCTACGCAAGCAGACGGAACAGCTTCTTAAGATCGATTGGTTTTGATATTTCAAATTCATCTACCTGCATAATGATTCTCTCTTTCTAAGGAAAAATATATTTTGTTTATGATACCATAGAATATATGGCTTTTCTACCTCATTTTAGTAACATAACTGTTAAAAACAGGGGTTTCTAATTCTGTTGCATTTTAGCTCTGTATGTAATAGAATAGATGTAATGTCCAGCAAGTCTTTCATCCGCTCATGAGCAATCTCATGTGGATTCAGGCTTCCAAATTTGGGTATCATTATATAAATATAAAATACATTATTTATTCAAAAATTTCAGAAAGGATTTCGTAAAATGGAATTATTAAAAGCTATTCTGATTCTCGTGATTGGATTTGTATTACTTATCAAAGGAGCGGATTTTTTTGTCGAAGGAAGTTCTTCTGTCGCTAAGAAATTCCATGTTCCTGCCATGCTCATCGGTATGACGATCGTTGCTATGGGAACCAGTCTTCCGGAATGTGCAGTCAGCGTGACTGCGTCACTTGCAAATAACAACAGCCTTGCCGTCAGCAATGTCATCGGATCGAACATTTTCAATTTGATGGTTGTCTGTGGCGCCTGCGCATTATTTTCTCCTCTGACGATCCGCCAGGATACACTGAAGAAGGAATTTCCGCTCTCTATCATCTGTGCGGCACTGATGCTTGTACTCGGCTATATCGGCATGACACTCGGACACATTGACGGAATTATCTTCCTGGTTCTTTTTGTCGGCTATCTGCTCTGGATGATCCAGTCTGCAAAGAAAGCCCGTGCAGCAGTTCTCTCGGATCCGGCACAGTCAGGCCAGGTAGAACAGGCTGAATTTGTAGAAGAAAATATTGCAATCCTGCCAACATGGAAGAGTCTTGTCTTTATTATCGGAGGTATGATCGCAATCAAATTTGGCGGAGATTTCGTTGTTGATGGTGCATCGTCCATTGCTTCCAGCATGGGACTCAGCCAGACACTGATCGGACTTACGATCGTAGCTATGGGAACCAGTCTTCCGGAACTTGTCACCTCACTGGTCGCCGCTAAAAAAGGCGAAGTTGATATGGCACTTGGCAATGTCATCGGATCAGATATTTTCAATATTTTATTCGTACTCGGAATTGCAACTGTGATCAGCCCGATCTCATTCCTGATGGAAAATGTCATCGACATTATCCTGCTCATTATTATGAGCGTGATCGTTCTTGCATTTGCATGGACCAAGCAGCAGATCAACCGCAAAGAAGGTATCCTTATGCTTCTGATGTATGCAGCTTATATGGTTTATATCTGTGTGCGCTAAATACTATTGGGTCATTTAATAATACAACTTTATAATATAGTTGCCATAATTTATTAATAACACTTCTATAACGATAATACCCCACAGCCTGTATCCATTCTGTTAATAAATCGGTACAAGCTGTGGGGATTTTTTTCTTTTATTATGATGCCATGATCATTATTCATAATCTGGCTACTACATCCAATTTTACACATATCTAAAGAAGGGCATCCTTATTCGGACTACCCTTTTTTAAACTGTTTCGTATATTAAATATTCAACAGATTGCTGAATACTTTCAGTGCTCCGTCTGTCTCGTGTGCAAGTACACGTTTTGCGAGGACTTTTCCGAGCTGTACGCCTTCCTGGTCAAAACTGTTAAGGTTCCATACAAATCCCTGGAACATTACTTTATTCTCATAATGAGCAAGCAGCGCACCTAATGTCTTCGGATCAAGCTTCTCTCCGATGATAATGCTTGACGGACGTCCGCCTTCGAAGTTCTTATTGCGGTTTTCGTCAGATTTGCCACATGCAAATGCGACAATCTGTGCTGCAACGTTTGCACATAATTTCTGCTGGCTTGTGCTGTCCTGAATCACAACATCTGTGCCAATCTGGCTGTTCTTGAATCCGATAAACTGAAGCGGTACAATATCTGTTCCCTGGTGCAGAAGCTGGTAGAAAGAATGCTGTCCGTTTGTTCCAGGCTCACCGAAGATCACCGGTCCTGTCACATAATCTACCGGCTCTCCGAAACGGTTTACAGATTTACCATTGGATTCCATATCCAGCTGCTGTAAATGTGCCGGAAAACGGCTTAAAGCCTGTGAATAAGGCAGTACTGCTGTTGCCGGATAACCAAGGATGTTTCTCTCATATACTCCGATCATAGCATCCAGAAGTGCCGCATTCTTACGCACATCTTTGTTCGTTGCAGATTTGTCTGCTGCCGCTGCTCCTTCCAGGAACTGTGCAAATACTTCCGGTCCGAATGCCAGTGAAAGTACAGCTCCACCAACTGCCGATGTAGAAGAATAACGTCCTCCGATATAGTCATCCATGAAGAATGCTGCAAGGTAATCATCACTCTTTGCAAGCGGTGATGTCTCGCTTGTTACAGCGATCATATGCTTACTTGCATCCAGCCCTGCGTTCTTTAATGCATCTTTTACAAAAGATTCATTGGTCAGGGTCTCTAATGTTGTTCCAGACTTGGATACCAGTACGAAAATAGAATGTGCAACATCAATGGAATTAAGAACTGCTGCCGCATCATCCGGGTCTACGTTACTGATAAATTTAGCTTCCATTTTAAACAGACCGTTTTTCTTTGCCCAGTTTTCAAGTGCCAGATACATTGCGCGTGGTCCTAGATCACTTCCGCCGATACCGATCTGTACGACAGTTGTAAACTTCTCGCCGGCTCCGTTTACAATCTCTCCTGCATGTACTTTGTTTGCAAAATCAGCAATCTTCTCCTGCTGTTCTACATAGAATGCTCGTTTATCTACACCGTCTGCCACTACTTTATCTCCAAGCTGTCCACGTGTCAGATGATGAAGTACAAGACGGTTCTCTCCTGTATTGATTACTTCTCCGTTGTAAAGTGCTTCAAATTTATCAACAAGCTGTGCTTCATCTGCCAGTTTGGCAAGTGCATCGATCACAGTATCATCTACTTCTTTTGCAGCATAATTATAGTCAAGTCCCTCTGTCATAGAAACGCTGTAATTTTTCACACGCTCTGCTCCCTGCTCACCGGACATTGCTTCTGCAAGATTCACACGTTTTACATTTGCAAGCTCCTGATAAGAAGCCAGGGTATCTGTGTTCTTCCAATTTATCATAGTGATAGATTCCTCCTTTATTCTTACTTGTTCTCTATCTTTTACCTTTCTAGCATACCATACCGAATCTAACTTTTCAAACCTCCCATGAAAATGGTAAAAATTCTGTGATTTCCTCTCAAAATCCTCAGAATATGCTATACTTTTAAACGAACTCAGCGACTTATGAAGGAGCCTTATTTACTATGATGACAGAATTAGAAAAATACTATAATAAATTTAATGAAGAGAAGCGTCTGAATAGCCGGCACGGGCAGGTAGAATTTACAACTTCCATGAAATATATCCATGCCTATTTGCCGGATGATCCTCATGCGAAAATATTGGATGTCGGCGCAGGAACCGGACGTTACAGTGTCGCACTCGCCGAAGAAGGCTACGATGTTACGGCTGTCGAGCTTGTAAAATACAATCTTGGGATTTTAAAGCAGAAAAACAGTACCGTCAAAGCTTATCAGGGAAATGCCCTGAAGCTTTCACGATTCCCGGACAAAGAATTTGACATGGTACTTGTCTTTGGGCCGATGTATCATCTGCTCACGACAGAAGAGAAAGTACAGGCTTTGAAAGAAGCGAAACGTGTTCTGAAAGATGATGGTGTCATGCTTGTTGCATACTGCATGAATGAATACAGTATCCTGACTTACGGGTTCAGGCAGAATCACATTCTCGAATGTCTGGAAAATGGCAAGATCAGCAAAGATTTCCGTGTACAGCCGGAAGCGGAAGATCTCTATGATTATGTACGGCTTGAAGATATGGATGCCTATAATAAAGCCGCCGGTCTGAAACGGATTAAGGTCATTTCAGCCGACGGTCCTTCGGATTATATGCGTCCGGTATTAAATGCAATGGATGAAGCCACATTTGAAGCATTTATCCGTTATCATCTGACCATATGTGAACGTCCGGAGCTTGTTGGTGCCGGATCGCATACTGTAGATATTCTCAGTAAATAATATCGAAATGCATCCCGGTACAATCGTTTAAGCCGGTTCCGTCCTATACATTTTCTGATATCTTGTCAATAAATTCAAGAATGCACCCGGTAACACATGGATTTATGATGCTCCCGGAATTTCTGATGTAATTTATTGGCGGCTGTAAATGCCACTCGCTCGGATTCATAGTTGTGACTTCTTCCGGAAAGCACAAGTGCAACTTTTAATTTTAAACGATTCATTTCTGGTAAAATTTATACGAACATAGTTTCGTCATCTATGGTATAATAAAACCACTACCATTAGTAAGGGAAAGGGGAGCTTACATGAAACTTATTATTTGCGTTGATGACAACAATGGCATGATGTTCAACCGGCGTCGTCAGTCGAAGGACCGCGAAGTGCGTCATGACATTCTTGCCTATACGATGCCGGAACGGATCTGGATGAATGAATACAGTCTTGAACAGTTTGAAACGGACGATACCTCCCGGATCCAGGTTGCAAATAATTTTCTGATCCAGGCAGATGACAACGACTATTGTTTTATTGAAAACGGACAATATTTGATTGATGAATCGAGACTGGATGAGATTGTTCTGTATCACTGGAATCGTGTTTACCCGGCTGATTATTATTTTGACATTGATCTGCACGGCTGGACTCTGGCAGACCAGAAGGAGTTCAAGGGATTTTCACACGATAAAATAACGAGAGAGATATGGACACGATGAAAAAATTAAAATTATTACTTGCAAATATTATACTTGCCGGTGTGCTGGTACTCGGTGGCTGTGCAGATGCCGGGGAGAGTTCGCAGTCATCATCTTCTAAAGAAACAACCGCGCAGGAATCCGGTTCATCTGAAGATCAAAATACGAATGCCGAAGACAGTTCGGATGATACATCTGCACAGGCGGATTCCGGTAATACTGCCGGCTCTGACACTGCGGGCAAGACAAAAGCTGCCGCTTCTAAAGCAAAAGCTTCGACTGTAAGTACTTCTAAGATACCGAAGTACTCCGGTTCGCCTTATATCAAGGTTCATAACAATGTACCGTTTTTTAAGAAGTCGGACCTGACGAAAAAAGTCTTTGAGAAGTACAGCAAATTAGATGCGCTCGGCCGCTGCCGCACTGCTTATGCCAATATCTGCAAAGCAACCATGCCAACGGAAAAGCGCGGACGGATCGGTATGGTCAAACCTTCCGGCTGGCACACCGTGAAGTACAACAACGTAGACGGCAAATACCTCTACAACCGCTGTCATCTGATCGGTTATCAGCTCACCGCCGAAAATGCGAACGAACGGAATCTCATGACCGGGACCCGATATCTGAACGTAGATGGCATGCTGCCTTTTGAAAATATGGTTGCTGACTATGTAAAAGAGACAAACAACCATGTTCTGTACCGGGTAACGCCGATGTATACGGATGATAACTTACTGGCTGACGGTGTACTGATGGAAGCGGAATCTGTTGAGGACAAAGGCAAAGGCATTTCCTACTGCGTATATGTGTATAACGTACAGCCGGGAATCAAGATTAATTATGAGACTGGCGACAGCTCTGCGAAAGACGCTTCAAACGAGATGTCTTCCGGCAGCTCGAGTAAATCTTCCGGAAATACTTATCATTCTTCCAGGAAGCATACTTCCACACAGATCCGTACCGGACAGAGTTCCGCAAAAGGAACTTACATCATTAACGAGAACACGAACAAATTTCACAAACCGGACTGCCGGAGCGTGAAGATGATGAAAGATAAGAATAAGAAAACATATACCGGGAAACGCTCTGAGCTCATCAATTCGGGGTATGAGCCGTGCAAGAACTGTAACCCGTGATACTGTCACGGGTGGCTTTTCCGAATATTATAAAAATTATAAAACCGCATTACAGCAGCGATTAAACTTGCTGCAATGCGGTTTTTTACTTTCCTTTTTTTTATCTAATCGTTACCGGGTGCAAACTATCAGGATTTTGCTGTATTTTATGCTCGTTATATCCACTCTTCATTTCCGCCTGTTACTGCAAGGGAAATCAAAGCATCCATTTTCTCTACTTCATCTTCGCCCTGGATTACCTGTAATAATTTTGCCGTTTCTTCTATTACAGGCATCGGCTCATCCGGGCCGATCTCCATATCCGGCTGCTCACCGCATGCCGGACAGACCATCTGTGGTCTTACCGTAAGTGATAAGAAACGGTTCCCACACTCTTCACATTCATAATAGCCACACATCTGTGTGCCATCAGGTACATAATACATCTTTTATCCCCCTTTAAAAATACTTCTGTCTTTTGCTGATTTTTCTATCTTCTGTCAGAATCAAGCGCAAACTCTGTAATCACATTAATTGCAATAGCTGTAAGAATTCCTCATGTGGTCTGTCTGCATTCTTCTCATACCATGCAATCGCTCCGGGATCTCCACTCCGGTCCGAAAATGCCGGAAATAAAAAGCCAAACTGCGGCTCGCCCATCTCGTAATCTCCACTGACCGGCGCAAATACACCTGTCAGGAACGGATATACTTCTTCGGATTCCCACTGTTCTGTCTTGTCGTTGCCTTTTCTCGGCACATCATAGCAGCCATAAAACAGATAAAATCCATATTCCCTGTTTTGGTTAAGCTTCTCTCCCAGGATTTCGTAAAATGTTTCCAGAAGTCCGTCATTTTTGAGTTCACACTCTTTCAATGCCATCAGAAGCTGCCAAATACTTTCCGGCTTTTTTTCCGTCTTCGGAAATACATATTCTTTTAATTGCCTGTTTGTATCTGCAAACGGGATTGCCTTTGCAAGCTTCAAATTTTTTCCCTGATCCGCTTTTGATAATTTCAAGAAATGAATATTAAATGTACCATCCACATATCCTTCTTCATCAAAATACGCTCCTACAACTCTCGAAAAACAGTTACGGCTTATTGTCATGCGACGCGTCAGCTCCAGCATATCCTCCCGGTTTATTCTTCTCGTTTTTAACTCTTCTGCCATCTGTCTTTTTCCCCTTATATTCTCTATTCTTTATTATAAACGTAGCCTTTCTGCCTCGCAATCCTGTTTTTGCAAAAAAAGTTCTCCTATGATTTTTATTCGATCATAGAAGAACCTTTTAAATTCAATTCTTTTTCCTTTTTATTGCGGGGTTATAAATTTTTGTTACATTTCTTTATAGGAATCTTTACATTTTTTCAAGTTTTGTTTTAAAAAACTGAATCAAAGGTCCGTTGAAACATGCATTGATCACTGTACCAATTCCTGCAACAGCCCAGATTCCTGCTCCTGATGCGCTTGCAAATGCAATTCCAACAATTACTACAACCACATCTGAAAGTACTCTTGCTTTATGAAATGGGATTTTCTGATGTGTCAGCTTTTCAATAATGATTGCCACACTGTCATATGGTGCAATTCCCATATCCGCAACCATATATAATGCAACTCCCATTGATGCCATTAACTGGGCGAGTACAAGCGCAATTATACGAAGCGGAAGAGACATCTCTATCTGTACTACATCCTGTACCAGCCAACAAACAAAATCTGCGATATATCCGACAAAAATCATATTAATGATAGTTCCTGCACCAATGCAGTGCCTTGCCTGGAAAAATACTATTACAAGAATCACTGCATTCATCAATAACTGCCATGTTCCAAAACTCCAGCCGATAAATCCACTGATTCCAAGATTCATTGCACTGAAAGGATCTACGCCAAACCCGGACAAACGAAGGAAAGACACACACAGACCAATAAACAAGATTCCTAAAATCATCATCCCAGCCCGTTTTGTTATTTTCATTGTTCTTCTTTCCTCCTACTCCTTTTTCCCTTTTAACATATATATTCTTGATTCAAAATCCGTACACGGGACAGCATCTCCCGGCACTTCTCCTGCTGTTACATCAGAAGTGATAAGTCCAAAGTTCATCAGCTCATCTCCATAATTTTCTGTATGATTCCAGACATTTTCATAAAGCATATCCGGATTCAGTCCCTGTAAACGGACACGACTATACGGTTGATTAACTCCATTTAACACACGGTAATAACCTACAATCGCAAGTGTACGATCTTCATTGGTCACCATCCAGACGGTTTCATTTCCATCAAACGGACTCTTCAATCTGTAAAATGTTCCGAACTGCAACACTTCTCTGTATTCTTTCATAAATACAATCTGTTCTTTTACTTCTTTGATTTCTTCCTCTGTTAATTTATTCAGATCCAGCTCATATCCAAAGGTTCCAAAATATGCAACATTCGCACGGGTATGTAATGGAGTGTTACGAAATACCTGATGATTCGGAACAACCGATACGTGACTTCCCATACTGCTGAGTGGATAACACATAGAAGTCCCATATTGAATCTTCAGACGTTCAATTGCATCTGAATCGTCGCTTGTCCATCCCTGCGGAGCATAATATAACATGCCAGGATCAAACCTTCCGCCACCACTCGCGCAGGATTCAAATAATACTTCCGGAAATGCCATTGTCAGACGTTCATATAAATCATATACGCCTAAAATATAACGGTGAAATATCTCTCCCTGCCTGTCTGCCGGAAGTTTTACACTGTAACACTCTGTAATGCTGCGATTCATATCCCATTTGATATAAGATATCTTAGCTTCTGACAATAATTTTTCCATCATATTATAAATGCAATCCACAACTTCTTTTCTTGAAAAATCCAGTACATACTGATATCTTCCATGAGAAGTATTTCTTCCCGGGGTCTGAATGATCCAGTCCGGATGTGTACGATATAAATCTGAATCTTTGTTTACCATTTCCGGTTCAAACCAGAGACCGAATTTCATCCCCAGATTCTCAATTCTTTCAGATAAGCCTTTTATCCCATTTGGTAAAAGATCCGGATTTGCTACCCAGTCACCAAGACCGGCTCTGTCATTTCTTCTTGCGCCAAACCATCCGTCATCCAGTACAAATAACTCAACTCCGCATTCTTTAGCTTTTCCGGCAATCTCAACAAGCCGATCTTCCGTAAAGTCAAAATAAGTTGCTTCCCAATTATTATTCAAAATTGGTCTGGTCCGGTCTCTCCAATATCCTCTTGCCAGCCTTTTGGCATATAATTTCTGAAAAGTCTGACTCATTCCATTCAGTCCCTGATCACTATATACAAGCATTGCTTCAGGCGTCTGAAAACTCTCCATAGGTTCTAATTTCCAATCAAATCCTGTCGGATTAATACCTGCTGTAATTCTTGTAACATCATGGGTATCCACTTCTGCCTGTATCCGAAAATTTCCACTGTATATGAGGCTAACACCAATGGCTTCTCCTACATTTTCATCTGTATTCTCTCGTTTCAATACCATAAATGGATTATGCTCATGAGAGGAATTTCCACGCATACTATCGATTGCTGTAATTCCCTGTTCTAAAACTCTGTTTTTCACATAACGCTCTCTTGACCATGCACCGGATAACTGCATCCATATATAATCCTTGTCCGGAAGATCCAGACTTAAGCTCATCATATTTAATATATGTAAATTCTGATTTCCACTATTTTTTAAACGTGCACTTCTTGCTATTGCACTGTATTGTTCAAAAATAGTATATAACAACTCCAGCTGAGCACCTGTCAAAGAATCTTTCAGGAAAACACGCAGTGTCTGTGCTTCTTCTTCTGCTTCTGTGTAAGTTGCCGGAAGTCCGGAAAGTTTCGGTTTCCCGGATGAGATCTCATATCCATCATACTGAAATTCACTGATTCTGCTTCCATTTTCCTGCAATAACTCTATTGCCGGATGTCTGTAATCTGTTGTCCCATAAACCGGATATTCCTGTCTGATATGTTCCAACGAAAAACTACGATCCCACTCATAAATATAAGATGTCATTGGTCGTCCACATTTTTCCACCAAATAGGAGAAATCTGCCTTATCATGAATTCGTTTACCAAAATACAGTTGTCCTAAATGCCCATTATCTAATACGCATAAAATATAGCTGATTTTGTCATTATATAAATGAAATGTTTTTGTTTCCTCATGGAAAATAATTTTTCTCATAAACTACCTCTTTTATTTTTATATTTAAATTATGCATCCTGCTTTCTGGCATGCATTTCGTTTACTTTTCTTGTAACTTCTTCCATCTTCTCACCTTTTAAAATATAATATTTTTTGTAAATACCAAAACTAACAATTGCGAGAATAATCGGAATGATAATCATCAATACGCGGATTCCTAATACGGTTCCTGCACTTTGGGCTGTTGCTTTTGCATTGTATCCTACAATCTGAAGTCCGATTCCGGTTAAGCCACCTGCAGCAGCTGTTGCTGCCTTCATAAGAAATGTCTGTGCAGAACAAGTTACACTTTCATTACGTACTCCGAATTTTACTTCTCCATAATCAATTACATCTGCCATACAGCAAGTTGTTACACCAAGTGAAAGTCCTGAACCAAAGAACAGCAGTGCACAGCAGATTACAACCAATACCTTGCTCTGCGGAGCAACATATCCTGCTATTCCAAGAAGGATGAAACCCGCAATCGGAAGTCCACATGCAAATGCATACACTTTTTCACGGCTGATCTTGCTGGCGATTTTCGGGAAAAATACAAGTCCGGCCATTTCAGCGATGATCGCAAATCCAAAAATAGAATACAAATATTCATCATGGCAAACGCATTTGAAATAATAAACAGCAAAACTTTTTGCAATCTGTGTACAAAGATTAAATGTCAGAAGCAAACCTATAAAAGCAAGCAGCTGATCATTTTTCACAATTACGTGAAATGCCTGTTTCAAACTTGTTTTTTCTGCTGATGCACCAACTGTAGATTCTTCTTTTACATTGAATACTGTAATACCGATCGTAATGATAAATACGACTGCGATAATAATAGCAAATAAAGTGTATCCTTTTTCTGCATAAAGATTACTTTCTCCTGCAAGCTTATTCAGATGATTAATAATATAAAGACCAAATGTTGCTACTGAGAATCCTGCAAGACTTGCAAAAAATCTCGGAATGACAGATACTTTTTCACGTTCATGCGGATCATTGGTCAAGTTTGGAAGCCATGACCAATATGGAACATCCATAATGGTATAAGTCATTCCGTATAAAATATACATTACAGATACATATATATACAAGGCAGTTCCTGATAAATGAAAGCTATGGAACAGTAAAACAAATACAACAGAATTCACTAAAGTTCCGATCACCAGCCAGATTCTAAATTTACCAAACCGAGTATGTGTATTATCTACAATCATTCCCATCATCGGATCATTGATTGCATCCCAGATTCTTGCTACAAAAAACAGTACTCCGACGAATGCCGGTGCCAGATACAAAGTATCTGTAAAATAAAGCATTAAAAATGCTCCTACCAGATTACAGATGGCATCTTTTCCAATAGCTCCAATACCAAAACATAATTTTTCTCTCGTAGATGCGTATTTATACTGCGAATTTCTCTGATTTTCTTTTTGAGTCGCCATAATTCTCCTCCTCTAATATTCCTTTATTTATTTGTTATCTGAGTGAGGAATCTTGTGCACTTGTTCCTTTTTTCCATAATGCAAGTATAACGCGAAAAAAAAGACATCCGTTATACCATTTTGTTAAGAATAATATCCCAAATGTTAGGTATATGATGTCTTTCAGAACATTTTATCTATTGCTTTCTTTATTTTTCTCAATATCTTTTACATAAATCGTTTTATGTTTTTGATATTCTTCCAATTCATTTTGTGCAGAAATCAGTCTTGTTCTCGCCTTCTTACGGTTACTGTTCCGATATACACTTGGTGTCATTCCTATTTTCTGTTTGAATACTTTTCCAAATGCCAGCGAATTGCGATACCCACAGGAAACTGCAATGTCTTCAATCGACTGTTCCGTAAGTACGAGCTGTTCTTTTCCTCTCGAGATCCGAAATTCTGTCAGAAAATCTTTTGGCGAAATTCCAAGGCTGTTCATAAAAATTGTATATAAATAACTTCGGTTTAATGCCAGATATTCTGCTATATCTGCAACTGTGATACCTTGCGAATAAGAATTTTTAATATAATCAATCGCTTCCTGTACATGCATGCTTTCTTTTGTATTATCTGCATATTCTTTAATTTCAATGCCTCGTGCCAGCACCGAAAAAAACTGGTACAACTTTCCCTGGAGATAATACAGATTTTCTGCTGTTGACTGGGTATGACGAAGCATTTCAAAAACGATTTCTTTTAATTCATCTCCATATTCACATTCACAGGTCAGCTGTCGCCCGTTTAGTCCCAAATCCCGCACGAATCTGGAAGCTTCTGTCCCCCCAAATCCGACCCATAGATATGCCCACGGTTCTTCCTTGTCTGCCTGATAAAACGTCAGACTTTCCGGTTCAATTAAAAATGCCTGTCCTTCTGACAGATGATACTTGTTTTCCCCCACCTGATAGATGCCTTTCCCTTTCATTACATAATGTAATATATAATTAGGCCTGGAGGCCGGTCCATAGCTATGCAGAGGTTCACATTCTGCATAGCCACAAAAACTTAAATGAAAATCTTTAAATTTGGGTTTTAATAATTGCAATACATAAGAATCTTCCATAATAACGTCCTCTTTTTACAAACACAAAATAACTGGATGTTCTTTTCATTTTTACAAACTGATAACACCGGAATGTTCTCTCCATTTTTTCCGATATTCGCTCGGTGACATCCGGTAACGCTCTTTGAATGCACGGTTAAACGTCCGCTGGCTTTCAAATCCGCTGTCCAGGCAGATTTCTATGATTGAATCCCGGGTATTTTCCAGTCGCGAACATGCATAGCGGATTCTCGCATCATTTACATACTGATTAAAATTGCTGTGAAATGTTCCCGAAAACACACGGGAAATCGCATATTTACTTACGCACAGATCCTGTGCCATCTTATCCAACGTTATATTTTCCCTGAAATGTCCGGAAATATATGCTACTGTCTGATAGATCAAATCATCACTTCCAACCTTGGATTTTTCATCCAGATCCAGAAGCGGTACACATCTTGCAAGCACGATCTGTAAATACGCTTGCAGAATCGTGAACTCCCATTCCTGCGTCAACATCATGCGGTACAGCGCATGAATAACCTCTTCTCCCAGTTCGCTCCTTTTGATCACTGGCATGACAGGTGCATATTTCTGTAACTCTTCACCGAAGAATCCGATACTTCCTGCCGCTATATTTACAAGATAAATTTTAT
The DNA here is from genome assembly GCF_003481355.1 of Dorea sp. OM07-5. NCBI lineage: Bacteria > Bacillati > Bacillota > Clostridia > Lachnospirales > Lachnospiraceae > Dorea > Dorea sp. OM07-5. Next base: position 46,799 of record NZ_QUKZ01000016.1, read on the forward strand.
GTGCATCTGCGCCAAATACCTGATAATGGTGGATGATATCCGGAAATATAATTCCCATGTCTCCTGTTTCCAGATGATAAAGCTCCTGTCCGACACCCAGCTCCAGCGTTCCTTCCGTCACATAAACAAGCTCCAGCGTATTGTGAAGATGCGGCGCAACGTGACGTGCCCTCTTCTGCACTGCCTGGATATTCTGTTTTGTATTTTTATATTGTAAATGCATAATCTCTTGTCCGCCTCTTTTATTTTCTGCTTTGCTTTACTCTGTATCCAAGGTTATCACTTTGATATTTGAAATGCAATATTTGTCTACTTTTTTGTCCGATTTGGCAAGCATTATCTGTATTTTCATCTTATAATGACCATGTAATCAAGAGAAAGGAGTGAATCGATATGATGAAAAGAATTAAAAATTACTTGCACGAGGTTATGGATTTCTATGGTGCTAATTATTTATATCTCGCAGCAATGTACCGTCACTAAAAAAGGACCTGCGGACTGCATGGTCCTTTTTTCATACTTATTTTTATACTTACTTTCAGCTTATAATCTTAAGCCTTTTATTTTCTGCGGCTCGTCCTCGTGATTGCATGAGGTGTGCTGTACCAGACTTTCTTATATTTTTTAGTATTCTCTTTTAAAATCGCCTTCATCAGCTGACAAATATGTTCAACCTGGTCTTCCATCTTGTTGTCAACCGTACCGTAGATCTCTCCTGTCATGATCTTCCGATTCATTTCCGGGCTATTGTTAATTCCAAGGATTACCGGCATCTGCAAATGATGTTTTTTATAATAATCGTAGACGCCCAGTGCCATATCATCATTGTTGCATATAACAGCTTCCGCGTTGTTAATTATTTCTTTATCCAGTTTTGCAAATTTTGTTGTCGCCAGTTCTCTCTTCCAGTCCGCTGACAGATTTGCTCTCTGATTCATAGGCATATCTTCGCTCGACTCAAGAAATCCATTTGTCCGGCGAATGGCATCAAAATGTGTTTCCTCTCCTTCTACAAGCACATAGTCCAATCTCCCGTTTTTGTTCCGGTCAATCTTTCCTTTCTGTTCCTCCCAGATTTTCTTTAACATTTCTCCCTGCATGGCTCCGGCTGCTTTTGCATCTGTTCCTACATACCAGACTTTTTTTACAATTTTCAGATCCTTATCATCTGCTTCACGGTTAAATAATATGACCGGAATGTCTGCATCTTCCGCATCATTGATCATGCTTGCCGCAGAAGACGGCTCTACCAGATTGACAAGAATTACATCATACTTCTGTGCATACATGCGCTGTAGCTGCTTTTCCTGCTTCCGGCTGCTTCCTTTTGCATCGTAAATCTCGTAGGAAACTTTCTTTCCTTCTATTTTCATCTGTTCCATCTTATCCTGCAGATCCTTTATATAACTCTCCATAAAAGTATCATCCAGATCATACGCTGCAATTCCTACATGCACGTACCGGTCTTCCTTTTGCGGCATTTTCCATAGGATAGTAAGAATGACCAGGAACATGAAAAGTCCCACTAGTATCAGATTGTATTTATCCATTTTTGATTTCATTTTTGCTCCTTATCCGGCAAATAATGCATCATATTTACCGCTTTCCATCGTCTCTCTGTCAAGCTTTACCGGCTTCAGAGTGATCGTTTTCATCTTCATGCTTTCGTATCCGAGTTTATATGTATTTTCCAGCAGGATCTCCTTTTTCTTCCCGTTTTTTACCTGCTCCAGAACCGATGTCTTTACCGGAAGCCGGTACGCTTTTTCTTTACTCTCTGTAAAGGAAGCGTAATACTTAAATTCTTTTTGCATTCTATCTGTCACAGCAAGAACATCCTTATAAACATAGCCATCTGCTTGTTTCTCCAGATAGTTTTCCGGATAGACAAGCACGACACCTTTTGAATTATTTTTCTTTTCTTCTTTTATCAGCTTTTTCAGTTCTTCTGCTGACATCTGTTCTTTGTACCAGACATCTAATTTCACCTGATGATCGTATGCATAATCGCGGATTCCATCCTGTAATGCCGACAGATCTTCCGGTTCATTTTTGGGAAAAACAACTGTCATTCTGCTTCTTTTTTCTATTTTGCTGTGCTTCGTCATAAGCCCGGTTGATACCAGTGCGATAAGCAGAAGCAGCAGTATCAGAACTGCATGTTTTTTTCTACTCTGTCTCATCCGTTTCCTCCATCTTCGGAATTGTAATTGTCGCAGTTGTTCCTTCGTCCAGCTCACTCGTGATCGTGATTCCATATTCCTCACCATAGATCAGCTGGATCCGCTCATTTACATTCCGCACACCGATTCCGGATCCACGCTTGCTGGATACCACTTTATTGTGCATAATATAATCTATTTTTTCCTGCGTCATTCCAAGACCATTGTCTGCTACATCTATTCCTATATTTCCGTCCTTGTCATAAATGTGGATCTCAATCTCGCCGTCCTCATACATGCCTTCCATTCCGTGATAGATTGCATTTTCCAGAAGTGGCTGTATCGATAACTTCGGACAAAGGTATTTCAATAACGCCGGATCTGCTTTTACTTTAAATTCAAATTTATCCTTGAAGCGGATATTCTGGATTGCGAGATAGCTGGTCGCATGCTCCAATTCCTTTTCCAGAGGGATCATATCTTTTCCCTGGCTTAAGGAAGTCCGGAAAAATTTTGCAAGCAATGAAACCATCTCGCCGGCGCCTTCATATTCTTCACTGCGGATCATCCAGATGATCGAATCTAATGTATTATATAAGAAATGCGGGTTGATCTGGGACTGCAGAAGCTTCTTCTCCATCTTCTGCTTCTCTCTTTCATTCTCACGGATTTCTTCCATCTGCTTCTGTAATTTATCTGCCATAATATTGAAATGTGCACTTAAATTTTTCAGCTCACCGATTCCTTCTTCTTCTGCTTTTACTTCATAATTTCCTTTTCCAAATTCCTGCATCGTCCGAAGCAGACGGTAAACCGGATTCGTAAAACTGCGAAAAAGCAGAATATCAAGGAAGATCAGAATCACACCAACGAGCAAAAGTGTAAACCATGCCAAGGAATAGAGATTCCGGGTTTCCAGATCCAGACTGGACATGGAACTTACAAGCACAACATTCCAGCCGGTATAACCGATCTGCTGCCGCATGAGCATCCATCTTTCTCCGTCTGCCCTGTATATTTTGTAATTTTTACTCGCAAGTGCCTCCTTTATCGTCTTCTCCTTATAAAGGCCGGAAACAATCTGTTTTTCAAATGGGTGATATAATAATTGGTTATCTGCATCTAAAAGATAACAATATGCGGACTTCTGATTTTTATAATGCTGCAAAACAGAATCCATCGAATCCGTATAATAATCCAGCAGAAGAACTCCTGATTTCATACTTCCATGATCGATATATTCTACATAGCGGCTGATTTCGTAAATATAGCAGGACTCTCCATTCAGCAGTAATTTCTTCTGTCCATAATTTATCGTCTCTATGTTTTCTTTCGCCTGACGGAACCATGTCGTTTCGCGAATCTCTTCTTTCTGCATATTTTCCAGATTCTCAGAATGCCATAAATCTCTGCCGTTCGCATCATACAATGCTGCCGCATAAATCGTGTCTGTTTCCCGGTTGATACGCTGCTGCATTTCTTCGCTGAACAATCTACTACTCACATCATATTCCTTGATCTCCTGATAATATATAGAATTTGTCAGATCATTCATGTTGTCAATTTCTTTTTCCAGGCTCTGTGCCAGTGCATTTTTTTGTTTTCCTGTTTTCTCAATCGCATCTTTCTGAAAATATGTAGAAAAATAATAGGAAAATAACAGCATGCAACTAATAATACAAACTGCAATAGATGCCGACATCACAACCGGAAATACAAGTCGGATGCTTATTTTTCTATTTTTCATGTTCCGCTCCTTCCAGTTTCCTGTACTTCGCCGGTGACATACCGCAGTTTTTCTTAAATACATAGCTGAAATAATTCGGCTCCGGATAACCTACCATTGCACCGATCGCATGGCTCTTATAATCCGTCTGCAAAAGCAGTTTCTTCGCTTCTTCCATTCTGCGGCTGATCAAATAATTCAAAAATGTGCCGCCCGTCTCCTGCTTGAATATTTTTGAAAAATAGGATGTGCTGACATGCAGTTCGCCGCATACGGATTCTACGCTGAGATCCGGATTCTGGAAATTCTCTTCTACAATCTTTCTCGCATTTTCCGCCAGAATTACATTATTATCTATCTGCTTTTTCTGGATCAGCGAACGGATGAGCTGACAGTAATTCATCAGCCAGTGATCCAGTTCTTCTCCTGTACTTAAGGAAAGGATCTTCACTGCCATCTTCTTGGAACCGGCAAATTCTGTATCGGATGTGATTTGATATTTCTTATAAAATCTTGCAAATGAAAAGGATATCTCCAGAATGACAATCTGATATTCATTCAGGTTATAATGCCCCTTATGCAGCCATGCAAGTAATTCTTCCACCTGATTTTTCAGTTCTTCTTCCGAACAGTGTGTAATGCTTTTTCCAATCATTTCTACCTGTGTGTTCCAGTCATCTTCCACTTCCTGAAGAGGCATAATATCATTGTAATAAGTATAACTTTCTTCCGGAAGGACGAGGTTATAATCCAGCGCCTCCACCGCCTGTTCGTATAACACCGGCATATCTTTCAAGCGTTCTGCATTTCCACTGATCCCACAGGAAATCCTGCTGCCAAAAATACGCTCGATCAGCACAGCCGTCTCGTCGATCGTCCGGGTGATTTTCCCGATATCGTGTTTTTTGTTACTGCCAAGGATAAATATTTCTTTATCACTCATACCAAATTCATACACATTTGCAATCTTTTCCAGCGCTTCCTTTAATGTTTCTTTGATCGACAGTTCACTTAAGATATCCTTTTCCTCGCCTTTTTGCACTTTGACTACTACTACTGAATAAACAAAATCTGAAAAATCAAGCTTTAAACTTTTGATCTGTTGTTCCCGCTCTTCTACATCCATTGGCTCGGTAACAAGACGGGTGAAAAACTGCTGCCTTAAAAGTGGGAGACTCTCTGCATAGGCATGTTCCAGCCGGGCGCGGTTTATTTTCTCATCGTATTCCCTGTCCAGTTCTTCATGCATATCTGTCAGAAGCTTTCGCATCTCATCATAGTTGATCGGCTTCATAATATATTCCGACACGCCATAGCTAATTGCAAGGCGGGCATATTCAAAATCATCCCATCCGGAAAATAGAATGATCTTCGTATTCATGTAATTTTCATGTATGTTCTTCGCCAGTTCCAGACCATCCATAAACGGCATCTTGATATCACTGATCACCAGATCCGGGTGATATTCTTCCATGAGTTCCAGCGCTTCTTTTCCGTTCTGTGCCGTTCCCGCAACTGAAAATCCAAGTCCCTCCCAGTCAATACCTCTTTCCATTCCATGAAGGATCTGCTGTTCATCATCTGCTAAAATAATTTGAAATGTCCTCATTGTCACACTCCTCATATTCATCTTATATAACCAATGGCTTTTCCTCATATTATAACACAAGACAAGCCGATTTTATCCCTCTAAAATCGACTTGTCTTATTTGTTCACTATGATTATTTTATCTATTCTTCAACCACAGAACCAGTGATCTTTGCTACGACTTTTTTCATAAATTCATCACTTAATTTGTATTTACTCTTAAATACAACATATGCAAGAATAACTCCAATAGTCGGTACAACACACATTAAAATACGGATGGAATTCTGTGTTGCAAATGACTGAACAGCATTCGGAACATATCCTGTAAGTTCCAGAACAAATCCAATTGCCAGTGATGTAAATGCAGCCGTCAGCTTAACGATCAATGTCTGCAGGGAGAATACAACTCCTTCATTTCTGTTTCCGAGCACATACTCGCCATAATCTACGACGTCAGCAAGGAATACAGTTGCACATCCAAGTTCCAGACCGGTTCCTGTCTTAACAATTACACCTGCGATTGCAGTCAGTGGAATATTTGTCGGGCATACAAAGCCAACAACTAACAGAAGAATTAATCCGATCGGCGGAAGTACACATGCCATTAAGAATGCTTTCTTTCTGGATAAAATTTTTGTAACTTTCGGGAAGATCAGAAGACCTACTACCTCAGCAACAGATGCACTGATCATAAATGCAGATAACATTCCTGCATCGTTACATACATAACTGAAATAGTATGTTGCAACTCCCATGATAGCCTGAATTGCTACGTTATATAAGAGGATCAGGAGAACTGCCCATCTTAACTGGTCATTTTTCTTAATGACTGTGAAAATATCTTTGAATTTCATCTTATCTTTCTTATCGACATCATGCTGGATCTTTGGAAGATTCAGTACACATACTGCCATTGTAAAGATAAATGTTGCTGCAATGATTAATGCAAATCTGTGGTATCCTGTGTAATCTCCACCAAGGCCTTTGATGATCTGTACACCAAATCCTGCGATGATCAGTGACTGACCGATACTTGCGAAAATACGTGGTAATACAGATACTTTCTCACGTTCCTGCGGATCAGAAGTCAGGTTCGGAATAACTGACCAGTATGGAATATCCATGATTGTATAAGTCATTCCCCACAGAACGTAAATAACGGATGCGAATACGCAAAGGCTTACACCTGATAAATGGAAGTCTGTAAATACGATCACAAATACGAATGCATTGATCAGAGTTCCGATTACAAGCCACGGTACGAATTTACCGAAACGGCTTCTTGTGTTATCAACGATCATTCCCATGAACAGGTCGTTAAACGCATCCCAGATCTTTGCTACAAAAAACATAGTTCCGATGAATGCCGGTGCTACTTTAATAATATCTGTAAAATAGATCATGGAAAATGTTGCGATCATTCCATAAATCAAATCCTTACCCAATGCCCCAAACGCAAAGGAGTATTTTACTCTTCCAGGAATCTTACCCTGGTAAACTACACTACTTTTACTGTTGTTGTTCTCCATTCCCTTTATCTCCTTCTTGTGCTTTTCTTTACATGCACTTATCTTTAATGTGACTAAAGTTTAACATTCGAAAGGAAATATAAACATTTGATATTCTACTCAAAAAATATGAATTTCTATTTTTCCTCGTTCTTGCCACATGAAACCCGGTATGCTACAATGCTTTCAAGCAAGTTGGAAAACGGTCTGTTTTCCGCAAACTTATATCTACGGCACAAAGTCTTTATTGAATTATGGCAATCGAAAGGGGATGTAAAAAAACTCGATTGAGTTTTTTCACATCTCCCTTTTTAAAAATCGATAAATATTTTTACATACATGAGAGTTTTTCCCAGGATTGCAAAATCCACTCTTTCTTCGCACATTCGATTGTATATGTCAGCTCTTTCTTGCAGCCGGTTTCTCTGCGCCTTTTTTCTTCCTGCATAAATATCTCCTGAATTTTCTCCCACTTCAGATTACCGTCTCCGAGTGCAAAATGCGCATCTCTATCACCATGATTATCATGTACATGGATGTGCGTAAGATAAGGATTTAATCCCTGTGCCCATTCTTCTACCGGCTGGGCTGAATAGCAGTTGGCATGTCCGATATCCAGACACAAGCCAAAATTATCTGCCTCTACCTGATCTGCAACCGCTTTTAACGACTCCCATTTTGGATCTAATACATTTTCCAATGCAACTTCTATGTCTGAACGTCCTTCCAGAAACTGGTTCATAAATTCTGCAACACGCTCTGCCCATCCTTCCAGAAAATAAACCTGTGGATAATAACAACTATGATATACAATCTTCTCTGCGCCCAGCTCTCTTGCAGCTTCATAGGACTGATCGAAGCGAAGTCTTGTCACCTGACGGATCTGGCTGTCATACGCCGCCGGATTCAGATCCAGAAACGGACCATGCAGCGTAAGATGTGCGGTGCCCATTACGTGAAACCTCTCTTTATATTCCGGCAAATGTTCTTCCCAGTGATCCAGAACATCTGCAATGGAAAAATCGATACTCTCCACGCCCATTCCTGTCTGTTCTATTATTTCTTGCATCTCATTATCTGCGATCAGGTGACTTGCGTATATCATAGTTAATCCTTTCTTCTGTTATATTTTTTTGAAAAGTCCCTGCTATTATGATCCCGGCTGATTATTTCGCAGTGTTATTTTACTCTCACAGTTTTCACTTCACTCCATCTGGAATGATATTTTTTCCCTTTGACTGTTTTATAAGTACAGGCTTTCACATAATATTTTCTGCCTTTTTTTAATCCGGTAATTTTCTTTTTTGTTGTCTTATTACTCGGTATCACCAGTTTCTTCTCCGTGCCTTTTGCGAAATTCTTATTTGTGCTATATGCAATCTCATACCCTGTTGTCTGTATACTTTGTTTCTGCACTTTCACTGTAAATGCTTTCTTTCCGGCAGATATTTTCACAATCTTTGTACCTTGCGGCTTAATGATAAAGGACAGTTTCTTCGTGAATCTGTACTTATTATATCCATTCACTTTTACCGTATAAGTACCAACATACTGTCTTCCTGCAGAATATTTTAATTTATAGTCGCTGTCTTTCTCAAGTACTTTTCTCTTTCTGTCTTTTACGATAACTTCCGGTGTAATCTTTTTACCGGTATACACATAATTTTTCTTTTGTAAATATATGGATTTTATAAACGGAATTTTCTGATCTCCTACACTGTCTACGTAATCTCCACAACCACTGCAATAAATTTCATAACTACATTTTCCATCCTTTTTCAGTGTAGCCATTACAATATCATCCGCAACATAAACTCTTCCCATATACATATGATCGCAAATGACATCCTGTATTACGTCCGGATCAAAAGCTTCTTCATCCACACCCGTAGAAGACATGATGGTTACAAAATCCAGTTTCGGGCAGTTTTTAAATGCATATTTTTCAATTATTCTTACAGATGATGGAATCCATACCCGACTTAAATTTGGCAAATTTTCAAAAGCTCTTGCTCCAATCTTTGTTATATTATCCTTTCCTTTCACTGATTTGATTTCCACTTTCTCAATCTGATCCGCAATTCCATTCCACGGTCTGTCTTCCGGATTTTTATAATCTGGAATCTCTCCTTTCCCGGAAATCACAAGCGCAGTCTCCACCTGTTCCTTTTCATCGACTACATCCTTTTGTTCTTCCAAATACCATTTTAATGTTCCAACTTCTCCACTTATTTTGTCTGATGCATATGCAACCATCCCCAATTTTCCTGACATGAATATCAATACAAGGAACAATATTGCAGAAAGTATAACTGTAGTTACATGTTGTTTCCAATGTTTCTTTTTCATACGCGTCTCCTTTCTGTTGATTGCTTCTACTCCCCTAGTATATTATCTACAATAAGTATAAAGGATATCTCTCATTCATACAACTATCCAAAGGTCATAAAAACCTCCAGAGTAATATTTCTTACCTTTGCATAGCTTAATGTGTAATCTTCATTTTTGAAAAGATCCTTACCATTTATACAAGCATTAGATATGTAGCGGATGGAATTTTTTATATAACTTAACGCGATCACAAAAATTTGACAATATTCTTCCTGTTCATTTATTAACGATTGTGCTACAATCTTTGTTTGGAAGGTATTTCTATATAAGAAAAATGAAGGAGGTTTTTATTATGACAATACCAGAAAGAATCTCCGCTCTTCGTAAATTAATGGAAGAACGTGGTTACGACGTTTACATGATTCCAACCGATGATTTTCATCAGAGCGAATATGTGGGCGATCATTTTAAAGTAAGGGAATACATGACAGGTTTCACTGGCTCTGCCGGAACTGCCATTTTCACAAAAGACCAGGCTGGTCTGTGGACTGACGGAAGATATTTCCTGCAGGCTGAGCAGCAGTTAAACGGCACAGGTGTGAAGCTTTATAAAATGGGCGAGCCTGGTGTACCGACAGAAGAAGAATTTATCGCTTCGGTACTTCCGGAGAATGGAACACTTGGCTTCGACGGACGTGTTATCGCTATCGAAGAAGGTACTGCACTAGAAGCAGCCGTTGCAGCTAAAAATGGTAAGATCAACTATTCTGAAGATCTGGTAGATAAGGTGTGGACAGACCGTCCGGCACTTTCTGAAAAACCGGCATTTGCTCTTGGCGAAGAATACACCGGTGAGAGCACAGAAAGCAAACTTGCTCGTGTTCGCAAGGCTATGAAAAAAGCCGGCGCTGATGTGCATATCATCGCAGCTCTTGATGATGTATGCTGGATCACAAACCTGCGTGGAGATGACGTAGATTTCTTCCCGCTGCTTCTTTCTTATGCCATTGTAACAATGGATGAGATGAAGCTTTACATTGACGAGCGCAAGCTGAATGATGATATGAAAGCGGCTCTTGCAAAGAATAACATTACACTGCATCCGTACAATGCAATTTATGAGGATATCAAGAACTTAAGCGCTGATTCTACTGTTCTTGTTGATCCAAACAGATTAAACTATGCATTGTTCAACAACATTCCGGACGGAGCAAAAGTTGTACAGCAGGTAAATCCGACAATTGCTATGAAAGCAAAGAAAAATGATGTCGAGATCAAAAATATCATTAATGCACATAAAAAAGATGCCGTAGCCATGACGAAGTTCATGTACTGGCTGAAAACTAACATTGGTAAGATTGAAATCACAGAGTTAAGCGCTGCTGCCAAACTGGAAACTTTCCGTAAAGAGCAGGAAGGTTATCTGTGGCAGAGTTTTGAGCCGATCTGCGCATCCGGCGAACATGGTGCGATCGTGCATTATGAGCCGACTCAGGAAACAGATATCCCGCTTACTGAGAACGGATTATTCCTGACAGATACAGGTGGCGGATATTTAGAAGGATCTACAGATATCAGCCGTACTTTCGCATTTGGTAAACTGACACAACGTATGAAAGAAGATTTTACAACTGTTCTTCAGTGTAACTTCAATCTGGCACATGCCGTATTCCTGGAAGGAACAACCGGTTACAATCTGGATGTTCTGGCAAGAATGCCTGCTTGGAGACGTGGTATCAACTTCAACCACGGAACCGGACATGATGTCGGATACCTAATGAACATCCACGAAGCATCCTGCGGATTCCGCTGTGCAATCCGTGAAAAAGAGCATGCACCTCTGATGGCAGGTCTTGTAATCACAGACGAGCCGGGTATTTACATTGAAGGAAGCCACGGTGTCCGTACTGAAAATGAACTGCTTGTAAGAGAAGGCGAGAAGAACGAATATGGTCAATTCTTATATTTTGAACCAATCACTTACGTTCCAATCGATCTGGATGCCATCATCCCTGAGATGCTGACAGATCAGGAAAGAGAACAGCTCAATGACTACCATAAGAAAGTTTATGAGATTGTTGCTCCGCACCTGAACGACGATGAGCGTGAATGGTTGAAAGAGTATACAAGAGCCATCTAATAACGCTATATATTTGGAAAAATTGCTGTCTCCCAGGAGACAGCAATTTTCTTATAATTATTTTCTATATATGCAGTCATTTATTCTTTTTACTAATTTTACTTCTAATATTCTCCCTTATATAATTTAATTATTCAAATATATTTTGCCTGTTTTCAGAATGGAGGAATGAAAATGAAAAGAATTCTCAAAAAATCGTCACCCCTTATTATGTTTATGCTTGCATGCACACTATTATTCAGCGCAAACTCCATAGTTAATGCGGCAAGCAAAACTCCAAAAAAAATTTCTATGCATGTCTCTTCAAAGATAGTGGATATTAAAGGAGAATCAAAAATTACTATCAAAACGCTCTCTACTCAAGGGCTTGATAAAACTGTATCTTTAAAAAGCAGTAATAATAAAATTGCCACTGTATCTTCCAACGGAATTATTCATGGAAAAAAAAGCGGTAAAGTAAAGATTACGGGAACTCTTAAGAAAAACAAAAAAATATCGGACACTGTAACAATTATTGTAAAAGATTTAAAGCCTTCTCGTATATCTACATACAAAACACTTACTTTAAAGGCCGGCGAAAAAAAGGATTTAAATGTTAAGATATCACCATCCGGTGTTTATTGTCCTGTTTCTTATAAAACAACCAACAATTCTGTTGCTAAAATTTCTGCAAAAGGAATTATTACGGCCTCTAAAGATGGAAAAGCAACTATTACAATAACGTCAAAACAACGTAATAAATCTGGTAAATACATTTCAGCCAAATGCAATGTTACTGTATCTACCAGAATTAACAAGATTACATTTGAAAAGGAATCTTTAATATTAAAAGCAAAAGATTCTTCTGGAAATAATAAAGTGACCATTTCCCCTCGTAATGCCGGAAATAAATCTTTAAAATATACTTCTTCAAATGAAGCTGTTGCAACCGTTTCTGCAAAGGGAATTGTTACAGCAAGAGATTATGGTTCAGCAACTATTACTGCAATCACAATAGATGGTTCCAATATACAAGCATCTTATAATGTAACTGTCGAAAAACCAGATGCCGTATCCACACGTCAGGTTTTTGTTACTCCTGAATGGCTAAAAAGTGTTATTGACGGTGATCAGCCAGAATATAAAAACGCTTTAATTGCAGATGCTTCCTGGTTAACTGATTATTGTTCAAAAGCTCATATTCCAACTGCAATTCATATCAACTCTGATGAGGTTGAATATGTAGATTGGACGCCTTGGGGAAAAGACAATGTTGTTGGAAATAATATTGACGATCTTTGGGACTATAATCGCAACGGAAATAACTATGGGAAAATCACTTACGGTGATAATGATGGAGAAGTTCCTATTGAACAAATTTATAATTTAAGATCAGACAATGAATTAAAGACCTTTTTTAAAAGATATGGAATTACTAAAGATACAAAGGTAATCCTCTATGGTAAAAATGGAAACTCCTCTGATACTGGACGAGTTGCCTTTGCAATGCTAAGCGCAGGCGTAAAAGATGTTAAAATTTTGGATGGAGGTATTACGGGATGGGAGAAACTCAACCTTCCAACAACTACCGAAACCGTATCTCCAACTCCTGGCAATAATGATTTTGGTAATATAGAACATAAATATATTCTTTCCATTGATCAAGTAAATGAGAAATTAAAAAATGATCCAAACTTTAAATTGGTCAGCATTCGATCACGAGATGAGTTCGAAGGTGTAAAATCTAACTACGCCTACATTGAAACAGCTGGCGAACCATTAGGTGCTGTATGGGGAAAAAATATTAATGACTATGCACAAGATTCCAGCTTTGTCATTCCACTTAGCCAAATGAAAGAATATCTATCTGAAGCAAATATTGATTACGCAAAGAATGAATTGTCATTTTATTGTGGTACAGGTTGGAGAGCAACCATTCCATTCTTCCTTGCATATCAAAATGGTAAAGATAATATTTCTGTATATGACGGTGGATGGTATCAGTGGGAATTAAGATGGAAAGATAATCCCAAAGAATATCCTAGACAAAAAATTACGCCGGAACAGGCAGCATATTATTCAAAAATGATGTTTGCTAAAAAGTCTGTTTCTGTATCCATCGGTAGCACTGTAAATAATTCAGTAAATCTTTATCCAGCTTCAGCTTCAGCATCCATAAAATATGAAGTCGAAGATCCAGCTATTGCCAGTGTTGATTCTAATGGAAATATTACTGGAAAATCCGAAGGTTCAACAACATTAACTGCAACCGCATTCAATTCAAAAGGCGAACAGATTGGTAAACGAATTACTTCTGGAATCGTAGTAGAAAAATAAATATTAATTTTAATATTCAGTAAACAGGCATATACACAAAAAGAAAGATGCTGCATAATGGATTAAGTAACCCGTTACGCAGCATCTTTTTAGTATATATGCACTTTTTCGATCATATCAAAATATCCTATCTTACTTCACAGTCGCTTTCTTAATTTTTGACCATGCAGAATAGTATTTTGCATTTCCGGCTTTTTTATATGTACGGATACGCACATAATATTTCTTCTTTGATTTCAGATTACCAAGTGATGCGCTTGTTATCTTGTTCTTTGAAATCGTTTTCGTCTTGATGCTCTTCTTAAACTTCGCATCCGTTGTATACTGGATCTGATAACCGGTCGTCTCCTTCGTCTGCTTTGCCCATTTTACAGTCAGCTTTTTCTTTGCTGCATTTAAAGATTTCACAGATGTTCCTTTTGGAATGATCGTAAATGTTTTTGTAAAACTTCCGCTGTATGGTTTCCTGAACGTAATCTTCACCTTGTAGTTTCCGACTTTCTTACATCCGGATGGATAAGATACGCTATAATAAGAATTTGCAATCTTCTTACCGTTCTTATCTTTTGCAATTACAGATGGTTTCTTTACTTTTCCATCATAAGTATAGGATGCTTTTGCAAGACTGACTTTTCCAACTTTTTTCTCTGTCTCCGGAAGTTTCTCCCATTTTGCATACAATGTGAGATTCCGGTACATGTTCTTATCTTCGATCAGACCGTCCCGCTCAAACTCGGACTCCTCATCGTTCCGGGCAGACCATGCTCTCCAATATATGTATTTATAATTATTTCCGCTTCCATCTTTCTTAGAATTCCATCCGATAAATTTATATCCTGCTCTTTCAGGAATATATGGAAAGATTGCCATACTTGTTCCGCTGTCGGCGCCGCCAAGGTAATTACATTTCTTTACTTTCTCCCCATCGAGAGTTCCGCCATTGGCGTCGAAATTAAGTATATAGGATTCCTCATCCAGCGGTTCTGTACTCTTATATAAAGCAGTAATATTAACGGCATCCGAATCCTTAAATACCGATTTGTCTACAGAAGAAATCACTTCTCCATTATAGTCCCAGCCGACAAAATTACATCCTTTTCTCTCCGGTTGAAATTCTGACAGATCAAGCGTACTGAACTGATCAGCGTCATAAGTAAGTCGCAGTTTCTTTTTTCCTTGTAACGTACCTGCAAAACCATCCAGTGTAATATAATAGGTTCCGGTGTCTTTAAGCTCCTGATCTGAGAACTTCGCCACAAGCGTATATCCGTTCTCATATTCTTCACCACTAATGTCCACTGACTTCGTAAACTTATCTATACTTAAATTTTTTACAAGCTCCGATCCGTCACTTTCTCTCCAGCCTTCAAAGACGTTCTTTCCGTTAAATGCTGTAATTCCTTTTGTAAGCTCCGTGATGTCTACGGTTGTTTCTCCCGGATCAACATTAAACCGGATGAGTTTTTCGTATTCTCCGTCAATATCTGCATCCCCGTCATCCCACGGAACTGACAAAACCAGAGAATATTTCCCATTTTCACTAATCTCCATGGCGTTTGCTTTTATACTGAAAAAGCAAATTGCCAGCAGACTGACCGCAAACATTGTAAACACATATCCTACTTTCTTTCTCACATTCATAGTATGCCTCCTTTCGTGTCATTTCCCTGTTGTTATAAATAAAATGTAGAACATAGAATGTGCCTTGGCACATTCTGGCGCCTGCGGCGTTGCTGAGCGCCTGTGACGCTCGTTTAGCAACGACCGAAGTGGAACGTAGACCGCTTGCGACATCATCATTGTACGCCGCAGTGCGCATCCTGCCGAAAGCTTTTTTATATAATGGGATATCCCATTATATAAAAATAAGATGCCGGGATGTTCCGTGCCTTACACTTTCACACCACCGACATCTTATCTATATGCATAGTATCATATAAATAGACTATCTACAACGTAGTTTCCATCTTAGTCACATTTTATTTCACAACAGTCACATTTTTCGCTCCTGCTTTTTTCAGGCGCTTCTGATAGGTTTTCTGATCTGCTTTTTTCGCTTTCAGCTTCATTTTGGAATCCGTTTTGGCAAATGCCTGTTTCCCGAATTTCGCTTTTCCGGCTTTAAACTGTACAGTTTTCAGATTCTTACAACCATAAAAAGCTTTATCTCCAACCCGCTTCACATTTGCACCAAATACAACGGATTTCAGTTTTTTGTTGGATTTAAATGCTTTTGATGCTACTGCTGTAACTGTGTATTTTTTCTTTGCGATCTTGATTGCTGACGGAATCTTAAGGCTTGTTTTCTTTGCATTTGAAATTCCGATTGCTTTCACAGTTCCGCCTTTTACAGTAACGCTGCTGACTTTGTATGCGATTCCTCCGGATACCACTTTCATTCCCGGCTTCACCTGTTTCTGAGTAGCAGTTCCAACCTTCACTTTACAAACCCGGATAACCGTTCCGCTCTCCTGTATAGTAGAAACAACTGTAATCTGTGCCTCACCGTCCCTAACACCTTTTACGATACATTTATTTCCAAATGTTTCCAGCTCTACTGCCGGATCGTCACAATAATATTCTACGTCAAAGCTCTCTGTAATATCATCCGGATATGGAATTGCATTTAATACCGTATATCCACCTTTTTTCATTTTCACATCCGTTTTGTTCAAATCAAATCCGTTACAATATATCTCATCATCAACCGGCTCTATAATATGTACTTTACAGCTTGCTTTTACTTTACCGTTTTTTGTAGATGCTGTAACTACCGTATCTCCAACACCAAGAATCTGTATCTCGCCATCCCCGGAAATCTTACCGACTTTTGAATTAGAGCACTTCCATACAAGCTCCTCGTTCTCACCGTTTCCTCCGATTACATAATATGGAATAGAGAATGTATCTGTCTCATCATCATCTGTATGATCTGAATCTGTCTGTTGATACGTTTGTGTGATCTTATCATAGCCAAGTATAATCTTAGAGACTGGTTTTATTCTATCAGCACGTGTCCATTTGGCTGTGATTGTCATATCATTGTAAATTTCCATTTTCTTATCTACGCGGTACGTCTCTCCGTCGTCGTTTGCGTACCAGCCACTGAAAACGTAGCCTTTCTTTGTTCCCGTTTTAGGAAACTCAGCACTGTCTCCATCTGCTACATTCTGTATGGAAAGAACTTTTTTACCATCCATGAATTTTACCTGGTGGTATTTTGTCTGTAAGGTATTTATATTTTCATTCACCCATTTGATACGCGCCTGAATCCAGCCTTTAAGCTGATCCACACTCTGCTGGAAAGTTTTATCTTTTTCGTCTACATCATAGTTGTCGCCATACTGATAAGCATTATATTTCATAGAATTGCGGATTTTTTCTGCATACTGATCGATCTGACCGCCGTCTTTGCTGGCTTCTTCCATCACTTTTCGGATCTCTGTCCAACGCGCGATCATTTTATCAGCAAAATCTTTATCCCTAAATAACCGTCCAAACCAGACATTCTCCTTCATTGCCCAGCCTTCGCAGTTATATTCATTGTATTCATTATTGCCCCACGCTACATAATCGAAATCCCAAAGCGGTCCCCAGAATAATTTGCCATTCCGTGGTTTGTATAAATAAGTACTTGTACTGCCAAACGCATCACCGTTCATACTGAATTCCTGCATCCAGTAATAATCAATCGCTGCATCGACATCCATATATTCTGCGTAAGATTTTCCGTCCTTTTTGAAATCTTTTCCATATATCGCATCTTCTGTATCCTGCACATATTTAGAAATATAATTATACTGCGCTTCATTTTCATAATCTTCGAAAGAAGGGCTTTCGATCAGATAATCTATGCCTTGTTTTGTATGAATGATCTTTCCATCTTCATCTTTGTATGGAGACATTGAAAGCAGATATCCGCCTGTGATCGTCGGCTCATCTGTTGCAGCTTTGGATTCGTCATCTGCCTCCAGATCATCGATATCTACACGGGAGTTTCCGACGCGTACCTGTTCAGAGAGCAGATAACTTCCATAATATTGTCCATTCATAACAACATCAACATATACACACTCCGGTGTGTAAGCCATGCCAAGTTTTTTGCCCATCCAGTATGTAATCTTATTACGGATATGGCTCGGATCATAATAATCAGCTAACAGAACCCAGTGCTTGTTTTTACCCATATTAAACAGATTTGCTTTTTTATCCAGCTTAATCTTGTATGGATTCTTCCCGGTGCCCCATGTGGAATTTCCACGTCCGCGGATATATTCCATTGAATAGGTTTCAGTCTTCAGATTGTTCGTCTTTCCTTTATCGTTGGCATATTCGCAGGTGTATCCATTCGGGATCTCCACCTTCATATCACCGTAGCACTCTGTATCATGCTGCTGGTCGCCATTCATCGAATCAATGCTTCCTTTTGTCTCATCGATATTAAAATATATGGTCGGGACCGTACTTTTCGTAAATGTAATCGCACGCAGTGCCATTCCGGTTGTTGTTTCATTTTCACCCGGAACAATCTTAAACGATACTTTATGCTTTCCGGTAATTTTCTGCTCGGATACACTTGTTGTCTCGATTTTGGTGTACCATTTTTTTGCACGTTTCTGCTCTGCAGGTTTTACTTCTGCAAATGGAGTTGTGTTGTCATCCAGATAAAATTCCAGTTTTGCTTTTGTTCCTTTTACTGACAATGCATCAACATCCACTCTTCCGATCGTTCCGCCGGAGAAATCAAATTCATCCGCAAATGTAACTGTGTTGTCTGCCACATCCGTCGAATTGCCGGACACAAGAAGTCCTTCTGCTGCCTTGCTGTACGCGGCTTTTACCTGTTCCGGATTAGACAAAATAATCTTCTGTTCATTGTAAAGACCTGAAATATTCTGTATGTCAAATGCGTCTTTCGATTCTGTATCCGCATCAGACACTGTGCCATCTGCCGCATCATTACCCGCGTTACTTTCTATGCCTTTTTCATTCTGTCCTGCCTGTGCTGCCACCGGAAGCTCCGTCATAGTCGCGCACAATGCTGCTGCCATTGTTGCTGCCATAAGCCTCTTCACGAATGCGTTGCTCTTTTTCATCGCTTCTCCTCCTCGCTCTTTGTTCGGGATTGTATTTTCATTTACGAACTTAGAATACTGCATCAAAAAAGTGAAAACAATACACCTCAAAGTATCTTAAGAAAGCATTCAAGAAATCTTAATATTTATATTTCGGAAAGCTCCATTATTGTTCAGGATGCTTATCTTCATTCGGATTTTTCCGTCTGTCATATGCTTACAACAACTTTTCCAGTGTCCGTGGTGTGTAACCCATATACGGATGCATTATGGCAATCTGTATCGCTTATCTCGGCGTCGGTGTTGTCGCTATTCCGACCCGTATTATCAGCGCCGGTTTCGTCGAGCAGTACCAGCGCAAAAGCAATAATTGAAGAAGCACATCAAATCACCGTTTTTTTAGTATTGCGCGATCATTTGTCTGTGCTTCCCCAGAAAAATATGATATTAAAGTTAAATGATATTATTGTGATCCGTACGCAAGAGGAGGAGAGTTAACGCTCCTCCTTTACCATTCCCGATAATTTTTCGGATCAATGTTATATTTTGAACATTTTCGATAGAGGGTACTCAACGGCATATGGAGTACCGTTGCTACTGTTTTCATATGCCCGTGTTCCCGTTTCAGGCATTTGATGATCTCGCTACACTCCACTTTTTCAGGCGATATTATTTTCTGTACCTCTTCTTCCGGTCCTATATATTTCTGTGACAAATATCCGGTTACAATTTCATCCGGTAAATCTTTAAATTTCATTACATGGCCGGACGCCATATTTACCAAATGTTCTACCGTACTTTCCAATTCACGCACATTTCCCGGCCAATTATAATTCGTCATCACTTCTATACAGCGTTTTTCAATGTTTGTTACGTCTTTTCTTAGCATTTTACGATAACGATCTGTATAATATTGAATTAACGGCCGAATATCTGCCCGGCGTCGGCGCAGTGGCGGTACAATAATACTGATTACATTCAACTTATAATACAGATCGCTGCGAAACTGATTAACGCTGACAAGATGAAGCAGATCTTTCTGACTGCATGCAATGATACGTACACTTAATTTTTTCCCATTCTCCATCATTCCTGTTCTTAAATAAGAGAGTATTTTTACCTGACATTCTATAGATAAATTTTCTATCTCATCTAAAAACAGTGTCCCTTTGTCTGCAAGTTCTATTTTCCCGATCTGACTGTTTTCATCATCTCCAAACAATTCTATCTCCATCATTTCTTTCGGGACGGAACCACAACGGACAGTAATAAACGGACTTTCTCGCCTCTCACCTCCGGTATGGATTGCCTGCGCCAGTAATTCCCTTCCAGTTCCCGCTTCCCCGGTAATCAGCACACTGGATGACGATTTAGATGCCAGTTTTCCTAATTCTTTAACCTTTTTTATTTCTTCAGATTCCCCTACAATATCCCGGAAATAATACCGTGCCGTATATCCAACTTTCATACTGGCTTCTTTATTTGCCTCACCTACTGACGTAAATATCAGTAAAAACATGTCCTCCTGATTATTCTCTTTAATCGGAACGGCAAGCACCGAAAGAGCAATCTGCAAGCCATTTTTTAATATCAAAGTATATTGAAACTTCTGTTTTTCATGCTGTTTTTCCAATTCTATGATTTCGTTAAAATCATTTAAAAAATACTCTTCAAATTCATGTCCGACCATATCCTGCCGAATTCTAAGTAACGCTTTCGCTTTATCATTTAAACGCAAAATATTGTGTTGTGAATTAAAAAGCATAAATCCCTGCGAAAAATTCTGTGCAATAATATCTGTGATAAAATTCGATTGTGTCAATCGCAATTCGTTCTCAATTGCATGAACCATCATCAGTCCTGCACTGGATACAAGCGGCTGATATTTATCCAATGGACCGGTAATGCAAATACATCCTACCTGCTTATTTCCCAGCGAATGAATCGGCAGACTAAAACAGGCAAGATTATGATAAATAGCCCGATAATGTTCATACCCCCGCAATAAAATCGGACTGTCCTCGTAAAGCGACAACGAGACAGAGCTTGTGCCGCAGACATCCTCTGCATAATTACTGCCATTGGCTACAGACGCATGTGTCATGATCTCCAGAAGATCTTTGTTATTAGCGGAAATATTTTTCAATTGTTTTCCTTCTGCATCCGTAAGCAATACATTCTGCGTTGTATTCTTGGCAATTTCATAAAATTGTATCATATAAGGAACAGCAATTTTAATCAAATCCTGTTTTTCTTTCGTCAGATTTTCTAATTCAACCTGATTCAATAATGGCGGATTTGTCTCAAATGGATTTGCTTTTAACTTTGACCGTTTCCAGGAATTTAAAACACGATCATCCAGTCCTTCCAGATGCTCCGGCATTTCTTCATACCCGGCAACATAACGATTCCAGTATTCTTTTATTAACTCATAATTATGCTCTTTATACTCCATTTCATCGCCTCCATTTTCCTCATCATAACATATTTTGAGAAAAAAATGAGAATTTTCTTTTCAAATTAGAATATATTGAGAAATCTTTGACATTTTTTTATCAGATGCTTATGATAAATGTAACTTAAATAAATCGATTTAACGCCGGCGATATTATTTAATGGAGGATTGAATATGGCAGATTATAGTAAATTATTAGAACCTGTAAAAGTTGGAAAACATATATGGAGAAACCGCATTGTAATGCCAGCCTGTGAAACTCGCCTAAGTAACCCTGATGGTTCCAGTTCCAGAGAAATGGCTGATTACTATGGTGAACGTGCCAAAGGTGGGGCTGCCGCCGTTATTGTAGAAAATACATTTGTCGATGACAAAGAAAGCCGCAGCTCTCTTGTATCCAGTGGTATTTATAATGACCACATGATTGCTTCACATTTCTATGTTGCGGAAGCAATCAAAGCCGGTGGGGCTTCCGCCATTTTACAGCTTTCTCATGGTGGACGCCAGGCCGCTGCCGGAGCTACCGGATTACAACCGGTCGCACCAAGTGCAGTCACTTGTAAGTTTGTTCAGCGCGAACCTCGTGCATTAAGTAAAGAAGAAATCGTTGAACTGGAAGATAAATTTGCTGCCGCTGCCGTAAGAGCAAAAATGGCAGGTTTTGATGGTGTAGAAATCCACGGTGCACATGGATACCTCATCTGTTCTTTCTTAAGTCCATATACCAATAAGAGAACAGACGAATATGGTGGAAGTGAAGAAAACAGAGCACGTTTTCCAAGAAATATTATTAAAAAAGTCCGTGCTGCTGTCGGCGATGACTTTATCGTTGGATATCGTATTTCAGCAACAGAAGGTGTAGAAGGTGGCTTAACACCAGAAATAACAACTCGTTTTGCAGCAAGTATCCAGGATGATGTTGATTACATTAACGTTGCAGCCGGTATCTATGAGACTATGCAGCAGTATATCATTCCACCGAACTATGAGCCGCATGCCATGGTTGTTCCGTTTGCCAAAATTATCAAAGAGCAGGTTACAAAAATTCCTGTTATTGTAGTAAATTCACTGAATCCGGATACCGCTGAAAAAGCTCTGGAAGACGGATGTGCCGACATTATTGCAATGGGAAGACCATTGATCGCAGATCCATATCTTCCGCAGAAATTAAAAGAAGGCAGAAGAGAAGACGTTCGCCCATGCTGTCGTGGACACGAAGGCTGTGTATCCTTGTTCTTCTCCGGATGTCCTATTCGCTGTGAAGTTAATCCGGCCTGTGGACGAGAGCGTGAATATGTTCTTAAGAAAACGGAAGATCCGAAAAATGTTGTAATCATCGGTGGCGGTGTTGCCGGAATGGAAGCTGCAAGATATGGTGCTGAAGTCGGCCACAAGATTACACTGATTGAAAAAACAGATCAGTTAGGTGGTCACTTTATCGAAGCTACGAGACCTTCCTTCAAAGAAGATCATAAAAACGTTCTGGAATGGCTCATCCACCAGGTAGAAAAAGCAAACATCAAAGTAATGATGAATACAGAAGCTACTCTGGAACTGGTTCGATCTTTACAGCCGGATGTTGTCATTCTTGCAACAGGCTCTAAATACGTTTCCATTCCTGTAAAAGGTATTGAAGCTGCTCTGACACCGGATAAAGTCTTAAAGAAAACAGCTTCCGTCGGAAACAAAATTGTAGTCATCGGAGGCGGACTTGTCGGTGCGGAAACTGCTCTGGAACTTGGAAATGAAGGAAAAGATGTAACCATTTTGGAAATGCTCCCTGGTATTGTTATGCAGGATGAACCATTAAGTCAGATTTCTCTTATGAATCACTTAGCTGCAGCAAATGTTACATGCAAGACTTCTTGCAAAGTTGTAGAAATCAAAGATGGAAATGTCATTTATGAAGATGCAGACGGAAAACAAAACCGTATTGCAGCCGACACCATTATTTCCGCGACCGGTCTAAAATCCGATACAGATGCATCTGCTCCATTTGCTGACTGCGCAAAGAAAGTGGTAACTATCGGAGATGCCCGTCAGTCAAAGAAAATCTTTGAATGTTTCCATCAGGCATGGCAGGCTATTCGTGAACTTTAATTGCTTGATCATTTCACCTAACTACTAACAATAGCTAATTAAAATATCCCGAAAGGAGCCACTGATAACTGATATGCTACCCTCATATAGGACAATGAAATATAAAAGTC
>NZ_QUKZ01000017.1:0-373 GCF_003481355.1 Dorea sp. OM07-5
AGGGCATGACCAAGCAAGGTGATAGGTAAAGGATGAAGAATATTTCTTGTATGCAGTTTTGAAGGTACATAACCTTTATAATATTCCTCGATAGCTCAGTGGTAGAGCATTCGGCTGTTAACCGAAGGGTCGTTGGTTCGAGCCCAACTCGGGGAGTTTGAAAACCTGTAAGACTATGGCTTACAGGTTTTTCTGTTTCTTCTACAACAGCCAGAGGAAACTGTCTGTGCCGGGTTTTGTAATATTATATAAATAAAAAAGATATCTGATAAAGTAATGAGTAATTACAAATCGGATATCTTTTTTGTGCTGTAATATAGTAGCTAAATATTGCGCGGACCATTTAAAGCAGCGGATTTTCCTGTACCGAAAT
>NZ_QUKZ01000017.1:383-67696 GCF_003481355.1 Dorea sp. OM07-5
ACTATGGCTTACAGGTTTTTCTGTTTCTTCTACAACAGCCAGAGGAAACTGTCTGTGCCGGGTTTTGTAATATTATATAAATAAAAAAGATATCTGATAAAGTAATGAGTAATTACAAATCGGATATCTTTTTTGTGCTGTAATATAGTAGCTAAATATTGCGCGGACCATTTAAAGCAGCGGATTTTCCTGTACCGAAATGGTCTGCTTTTAATATTGCAAAAGCTTTTTCGTAATTGCCTTTGCGCATGTACTGAATCATCTTCTTGAGGTTATCATTTGTCTTCGGGATTGCCATACCATTTTTAATAGAATACTGTCCGATCCGTACAAGTTCTGTCAGATTATTTTCATAGATGCGGTTGATTCGTTCATTTTCAAAAATACTGATGATCTCCCTGTGCATGGCTGCGTCTGCCAGTTCCCAGTTGTAGAGATCTCCGGCAGCCGCACACATACGCACGACTTTTTCCTCAATACGATAGGAATATTCCTCGTATCTGCCGGATGTGAAGATGAGCTCGAAAGCCGCACCTTCAAATAATTCACGGATTTGATAAATTTCCGTGATATCCTCATCTGTAATTTCTTTTACCATCATAGATTTGTAATAGTCGGAAACAATCAGACCTTCATTCTGTAGCATCTGGATAGCGGATCGCACAGGACTGCGGCTCATACCAAGTTCTTTTGTAAGTTTTGCTTCCGTTAGAGTCATTCCCGGCGGATAAGTCAGATTCATAATATTTTCTTTAATAATTGTATAGGCACGATTTGCCAGTGATATATTTTTCTCAGCCATTATACACCTCTTCGTTGTTGTAAGAGTCGTTAATAAAGTATATATAATTATAATTGTATACAAATTATAACGATTTTTAGCGCAAAATTCAATATTAAAATTAAAAAATAGTGTTGACTTTTATAGAAAGTAGTGTTATAGTCACCATAGAAACAAGTTGTATACAAATTTGCGAAATGTATACCATTTTTTCTTTGAAACCATTTCACATTTAAGGAAAGCAGACAGCGATAGCTTCTGCAAGTACAGGATTATATTGTGGATCATAGAGAAGATATGAGGAATTATATCATTTGAAAAAGTGAAGGATACGAGGAAGCATATAATTTAAGAAGAGAAGTGAGAGATATAAGAAGGGAAATGGAACATAACCGCAGGAAAAAGGAAGGTATTTATAATGAAATTAGGATTTATCGGAACAGGCAATATGGCTTCAGCAATCATGGGTGGAGTAATTAAAAAAAATATTTTCCCGGCAGAGGAGATTATCGGAGCAGATTTATTTGCACCGGGACGAGAGAGGGTAAAAGAGCAGTTTGGAATTAACGTTACAGATAGTAATAAAGAAGTTATTGAAAAAGCAGAAGTTGTAATCTTATCTGTAAAACCACAGTTTTATGCAGATGTAATCGCTGAGATCAAAGATATTGTAAAACCGGAGCAGTTAATCATTACAATCGCACCAGGTAAGACATTAACATGGCTTGCTGATCAGTTTGGAAAAGCTGTGAAGATCACACGTACAATGCCGAATACACCGGCTATGGTTGGAGAAGGTATGACAGCAGCATGCCCGAACGAGCATATGACGGAAGAAGAGATTGCATATGTGAAGACAATTCTGGAAAGCTTCAGCAGAGTAGAAGTTGTACCGGAGAAATTGATGGATGCAGTAACAGCAGTCAGCGGAAGCTCACCGGCATATGTATATATGATGATTGAAGCTATGGCAGATGCAGCAGTTTCTGGTGGAATGCCAAGACCGCAGGCATACAAATTTGCAGCACAGGCTGTTCTCGGAAGTGCGAAGATGGTACTTGAGACAGGTAAACATCCAGGAGAATTAAAAGATATGGTATGCTCACCGGCAGGAACAACAATTGAGGCCGTACGTACTCTGGAAGAACTTGGTTTCAGAAGCTCTATTATCGAAGCAATGAAAGTTTGCGAAGAAGTATCTAAGAGCATGTAATGATGCCAGGGGCAATAAACTAAAAACATGATGCACTTGCAGATGAGTGGCTCAGGGCAACTTTTGAATCTAACATCATGTAATATAGAACCTTCTTAAGTTGAGGATTAAAAAGAATATCGGGGAAAAAGCAACTGTTTTACGAAGTATAATCGTGAGGCAGTTGCTTTTTGTGTACGAAGTATACTAATCGAGTAGGGAATGCCTGCTCGATTTAAGGCTACGAGGAAAATGCATGAACTTGTGCGGATGAATTTGTGTAAGCGAGTTGTATATAATGATTGGAAATTTCCATAATAATTTCCGCAAAATATATTGACAGAACTGTAAGCAGGAGTATAATAAAAACAAACATATGAATAACTGTTCATATGATAAAACGAAAATAAGGGATATTTAAAGGAGAACAAAATTATGAAAAAAACTTACAAAATCGATGTTGACTGTGCAAACTGTGCAAACAAAATGGAAGATGCAGCAAAGAAGACAGCAGGAGTGAAAGATGCAACTGTAAACTTTATGGCATTAAAGATGATCGTTGAATTTGAAGAAGGTCAGGATCCGAAAGCTGTTATGCCAGAAGTTCTGAAAAACTGTAAGAAAGTAGAAGATGACTGCGAGATATTTTTATAAGATTTCGGTGGGAAGATTATAAAATAAGATTTGCAAGTATTATTGGGAGGTCCGGTAATGAATAAGAAGCAGAAAAAAGTATTTATCAGAATTATTATTGCATTTGCATTAATCATTATACTGAAATGGATTCCGGTAGAAGGATATGTAAGATTTGCACTGTATATGGTTCCGTATCTTGTCATTGGCTATGATATTTTGAGAAAAGCCGGGAAGGGAATCTTGAACAGACAGGTCTTTGATGAAAATTTCCTGATGGCAGTAGCGACAGTTGGTGCCATTGCACTGGGAGATTATACTGAAGGTGTATCCGTTATGCTTTTCTATCAGATCGGTGAGTTGTTCCAGAGCTATGCAGTTGGTAAGAGCCGCCGTAATATCAGTGAATTGATGGATATTCGCCCGGACTATGCAAATATCGAAAAAGATGGACAGTTAGAACAGGTAGATCCGGATGAAGTTGAAGTAGGAACGACAATCGTGGTACAGTCCGGAGAAAAGGTACCAATCGATGGTGTGATCCTGGAAGGAAGTTCCACTCTTAATACAAGTGCACTGACAGGAGAAAGCCTTCCGCGCGAAGTGAAGGCGGGAGATGAGATCATCAGCGGATGTATTAACATGACAGGTGTACTTAAAATATGTACAACGAAAGAATTTGAAGAATCTACAGTATCAAAGATCCTGGAATTGGTGGAAAATTCAAGCTCCAGAAAATCAAGATCCGAGAACTTTATTTCAAAATTTGCTAAATATTATACACCTGCAGTCTGCTACGGTGCGCTGGCACTTGCAGTTCTGCCACCGCTGGTAAGAATGATTGCTCTGGGACTTGCACCAGAATGGGGAGACTGGATTTACCGTGCACTTACATTCCTTGTAATCAGTTGTCCGTGCGCATTGGTAATCAGTATTCCGCTTAGTTTCTTTGCCGGTATTGGCGGAGCAAGTAATCAGGGGATTCTGGTAAAGGGTTCTAACTATCTGGAGACACTCGCTTCTACAAAATATGTAGTATTTGATAAAACAGGTACAATGACGCAGGGAGTGTTTGAAGTCAGTGGTGTACATCATAATGAGATGGATGCAGAGAAGCTCCTGGAATATGCAGCGCTGGCAGAGTGCTCATCCTCACATCCGATCAGTAAGAGCTTACAGAAGGCTTATGGAAAGTCGATTGACCGTAACCGTGTGACAGATATTGAAGAGATTGGTGGAAATGGAGTAACTGCCAAAGTAGATGGAATCTTGGTTGCAGCAGGAAATGTGAAACTTATGAAGAAACTTGGAATCTCCTATATGGATTGCCACAGTGTGGGAACGATTGTCCATATGGCAGTTGACGGTAAATATGCAGGTCATATTCTTATTTCTGATTTGATCAAACCACATGCAGCACAGGCAATAGCAGAGTTAAAGCGTGCAGGTGTTAAGAAAACGGTTATGCTGACCGGAGATGCTAAAAATGTAGCAGAGCAGGTGGCAGAAGAACTTGGAATCCAGGAAGTACACAGCGAATTACTGCCAGCCGACAAAGTAGCAAAAGTTGAAGAACTGTTGAAACAGAAGACAGAAAAAGAAAAGCTTGCATTTGTCGGCGACGGAATCAATGATGCACCGGTACTTTCCAGAGCAGATATCGGTATTGCAATGGGTGCGCTTGGTTCAGATGCAGCAATTGAAGCGGCAGATATTGTGCTGATGGATGATGATCCGCTGAAAATTGCAAAGGCGATCAAAATTGCAAGAAAATGTATTCGAATTGTTTATCAGAATATTTATTTCGCACTTGGAATCAAGGGAATTTGTCTGCTTCTCGGAGCAATCGGTGTTGCAAATATGTGGATGGCTATTTTCGCAGACGTAGGAGTTATGGTGATTGCCGTATTAAATGCGATCCGCGCATTGTTTGTGAAAAATATATAATACTCGCTTCAAATATAAGTATAAAATCGTATAATAAAAAAGAAGTGATAACACAAATGTTCTTGTGTTATCGCTTTTTTTTATTAAAAATGCCATAGTACCAAGAAAAAACTGCGGCGGCAGATTTCTGATTTTGATGTAACATCCAGAAAATGTTGAAAATTCTTTGGCTTTTGCATGATTAAGTTATAATGACATTGATAGATGACACGGCTATTGAGAAAATATAATCAATAAAAATATTGACAGAAAAGATAAATTAGCATAAACTAACTAAAGTAAAATGAAAACGTTTATCATTAATATGTAGAAGGAAGGGGTAAGATGATGCCGTTAGCAATGGTAAAACCAGGTGAAGAATGTACAATTAAAAAAATTGGTGGAAAAGAAGAGACACGCCGGTTTTTGGAAAACCTTGGATTTGTAGTCGGAGGTATTGTAACGGTCGTGTCGGAAGTCGGAGGTAATCTGATCATTAATGTGAAAGATTCCAGAGTTGCCCTCGGTAAAGATATGGCAAATAAAATCATGGTATAATCCATGAAGCTCGTTCCGAAGGAACATAAAAAGATAACAATAAAGGTATGAAAGAAGGGATTAAGGGAATGAAAACTCTGAAAGATGTAGCCGTTGGGAAGACTGTCAAAGTTGCAAAGCTTACTGGTACTGGTCCGGTAAAAAGAAGAATCATGGACATGGGTATTACAAAAGGTGTTGAGATCTTTGTAAGAAAAGTAGCACCGCTTGGTGATCCGGTCGAGGTAACTGTAAGAGGATATGAACTGTCCTTAAGGAAAGTAGATGCCGAAATGATTGAGGTAGAATAAATTTTTAACCAGTAGTTAGCAGATGCTAACAAGACAGGCGAAACAAGCAGAAAGCAATAATTAATGAAGGAGAAAAAATATGTCAGTAAAAATTGCGCTTGCAGGTAATCCGAATAGCGGTAAGACAACATTATTTAACGCACTGACTGGTTCCAATCAGTTTGTTGGTAACTGGCCGGGAGTTACAGTAGAGAAAAAGGAAGGTAAGTTAAAAGGACATAAAGATGTTGTAATCATGGACTTACCGGGTATTTATTCATTATCTCCATATACACTGGAGGAAGTCGTAGCAAGGAACTATCTGATCGGTGAGAGACCGGATGCGATCATCAATATTGTAGATGGTACAAATATTGAGAGAAACTTATATCTGTCTACACAGATCATGGAACTGGGAATCCCGGTTGTTATGGCAATCAACATGATGGACATTCTTGCTAAGACAGGAGATAAAATCCATCTTGACAAATTAAAAGAAAAACTTGGATGCGATGTAGTTGAGATTTCTGCATTAAAGGGAACAGGAATCAAAGCAGCAGCAGAGCAAGCTGTTAAACTTGCTAACCAGAAGAGTGCAGGGGCACCGGTTCACGAATTTTCAACAAAAGCTGAGAGTGTGATCGAGCAGGTTGAAGGAAAGCTTTCAGGAATCGTATCTGATGATCAGAAGAGATTCTTTGCAATCAAACTTCTGGAGAAGGATGACAAGATTCAGACACAGATGAAACAGACAGTTGATGTTTCTTCTGAAATTAAAGAACTGGAAGATGCATTTGATGACGATACAGAAAGTATCATCACAAATGAGAGATATGTATACATTTCTTCTATTATCGGAGAGTGTGTTACAAAAGCGAAAAAAGGTGAGAAGCTTACAACATCTGATAAAATTGACCGTATCGTTACAAACAGATGGCTTGCGCTTCCAATCTTCGCAGTCATCATGTATGCAGTATATTATGTATCTATTTCAACACTTGGTGGAATTTTAACAGACTGGACAAATGATACACTGTTTGGTGAGTGGATCATTCCGGCAGCACAGAGTTTCTTTGAAGGAATTGGCTGCGCAGACTGGTTAACGGGTCTTATCGTTGACGGTATCATTTCCGGTGTCGGTGCCGTACTTGGTTTCGTACCGCAGATGTTAGTTCTGTTTTTCTTCCTTGCAATCTTAGAGTCTTGTGGATACATGGCACGTGTTGCATTTATCATGGACAGAATCTTCCGCAAATTCGGTCTTTCCGGAAAATCTTTCATCCCGATACTGATCGGTACAGGATGTGGAGTCCCTGGAGTAATGGCTTCTCGTACAATTGAGAACGACAGAGACCGTAAGATGACAATTATGACAACAACATTTATCCCATGTGGAGCTAAACTTCCGATCATTGCCCTGATCGCAGGTGCGCTGTTCAGAAATGCTTCATGGGTTGCACCAAGTGCATATTTTGTAGGAATCGCTGCAATTATCTGTTCAGGTATCATGCTGAAGAAGACAAAAATGTTTGCCGGTGAGCCGGCACCGTTCGTAATGGAGCTGCCTGCTTATCATATGCCTACAGCAGGAAATGTATTAAGAAGTATGTGGGAGCGTGGATGGTCTTTCATCAAAAAAGCTGGTACGATCATCACACTTTCAACTATCGTTGTTTGGTTCTTATTGAACTTCGGATGGACAAACGGACACTTTGGAATGTTGAACTTTGACGGACTTGAAGGAGCAGCAATGGAAGCAGCCCAGGCTCAGTGTGTTCTTGCTAAGATCGGAAACCTGATTGCATGGATCTTCGCACCACTTGGATGGGGTAACTGGAAAATGGCAGTTGCAGCTATCACAGGTCTTGTAGCAAAAGAGAACGTAGTAGGTACATTCGGACAGTTATTCGGATTTGCAGAAGTTGCAGAAGACGGAAAAGAAATCTGGGGAACACTTGCAAGCAGCATGACTCAGATTGCAGCTTATTCCTTCCTCGTATTCAACCTTCTGTGTGCACCTTGCTTCGCAGCAATGGGAGCTATTAAGAGAGAGATGAACAACATTAAATGGTTCTGGTTTGCAATCGGATACCAGTGTATCCTTGCTTATCTTGTATCTCTGTGTATTTATCAGTTCGGTACCCTGGCAACAGGCGGTGGATTCGGAATCGGTGTAGTAGTAGCAATCCTGATTGTGATCGGATTCTTATACATGCTCTTCCGTCCATACAAAGAGAGCCAGACTTTAAATGTTAATATCAAGACTACAGCAAAAGCAAAATAAGCCATAGGTATACATACGTCTAAAAAAAGCAGTTGATTCTAAGTGAGTCAACTGCTTTTTATTAGTGCGACGGAGAAATGTGTCATGCTTGCATGGCAACATTTGACGAACGCATTATTTTAACGCTCTGCAATGTATTTTTTAATCGCTTCAAAACTCTGTCCGCTTATTACATGTTCAATACGGCAGGCATCTTCAACAGCAATGTCGGCATCGACACCGATGGATGTTAGCCAGCCGGTAAGGAAAGTATGACGTTCATAAATCTTGTTTGCAATCTCCAGACCACTTCCTGTCAGATGGATATGTCCGTTCTCGTCTACTTTAATGTAATTGTCAGCACGCAGATTCTTCATAGCGACGCTGACGCTTGGCTTTGAGTAGGATAACTCCTGGGCAATGTCGATCGAGCGTACATTGCCAAGACGGTTTTGAAGAACGAGGATCGTTTCCAGATAGTCTTCGGCAGATTCCCTTATAACCAATACAGATCACCTCTTTTCATATGAAATCTTTTGTTTCCAACATTTAAATTCATTATAGCACAGAAATAAAGTGTCAGCAACGAAACAATAATTATCAGAAAATGATAAAAAATATTTAATAATGGTATTGACAGACAATGATGGTTAGCATATACTAACTATTATAAAAATGAAAATACTTATCATTTAGGAGGCGATCATATGGCAACTTTTATTGTCGGAGCAGTAGTACTTGCAGTTGTTGGACTGATTATCAGAAGTATGGTTAAAGATAAAAAGAACGGAAAATCATTACAGTGTGGATGTGATTGTAAACATTGTAATGGACATTGTCACTAATCGGGGAGGAAGGTACCTATGGCATACGAAAATTCCAATCAGAATTATCAGAGAACGAAGATGCAGAAAGATATGATCATCAAGCGGCTGAGAGAGGAAGGGTGCAGAATCACCAAACAGAGACGGATGCTTCTGGATGTGATTCTGGAAGAAGAGTGTTCCTGCTGCAAAGAGATTTATTATCGGGCATCCAAGGTAGATCCGGGTATTGGAACGGCTACGGTTTATCGTATGGTAAATAAGCTGGAAGAGATCGGAGCTATCAGCAGGAAGAACATGTATAAGATCTCATGCGGTGCAGAGTGTGACCGTGAAGATGCATGTACGGTGGAATTTGATGATAATACAGTAAAGCATTTTTCAGCAAAGACATGGAATCGCGTGATTCTGGCAGGCTTGAAAGCATATGGCTATGTGAATGATCAGAAGATCCGCAGTGTAGAGATGCAGTCTTGCATGTAAGAGTCATAGCAGATCCAGAAGAGACAGTAATATAGAAAAAAGACAATGGGAAGGAATTGCAATGGCAACAATCGTAATTTGTCTGATTCTGGTTGTAATTTGTATAGTCGGAATCAGAAGTATGATAAATCGAACAGCACACGGCTGTTGCGGCGGTGGCGGAGATAATGTGAAGAAGGTTAAGGTTAAAGATAAGAATGTGTCACATTATCCGTACACATGTACAGTCGGAGTCAGTGGAATGACCTGTTCTAATTGCAAAAAGAGAGTTGAGAATGCATTTAACGAAAAAGAAGGTGTTTATGCAGTCGTAGATCTTGCGAAAGCGCAGGCAGTTATACATATGAAGGAAAAAATGCCGGAAGATGAGATTATGAGCACGATTTGGCAGAGCGGTTATGAACCGGACGGATTAAAATTTTCCTAAAAGAAAATGACATTTCTATCTTGACGCTTTATAATAAAACCAGAGGAAAGAGCGGATAAAGTGATCTGCAGACGGATAAGGAGGAAATGTCATGGGGAAGATGATAAGACTGTATACCAGACAGAACGATAAGACACTCAGGCAGCTTGAGCGGGATGGAAGAATTATCAACCACCGCGTATATGTAGAGATGCATTTTGGAGATATTGCTCCACTCTTTATGGAAAGTTATGACTGGTTTACAAAAGAAGCAGCGAAGATGCTTCCAAAGCCGGAAGATGTGCATGCACCGATCTGGTGTTCCATCAGCAAAGATAACTGTTTAAAACCGATTCCGGGAACCGTCGTGTATGTACTGGAAGTACCGGAAGATAAGGTTATTTATTTTGACGATGTGAAATGGGATTATGTACTGAACCGGATATACCTGCCGAATAATGACGAAGATGCGGCGGCCTATAAGAAGCATCTGAAAGAGATCGGAGTAAGCAACAGTTTTGAATTTTTTGAAGGACGTTATAAAGGAATGTATCCGGAAGAAGTTGCAAAGATTCGGGAGAGCTGGAAGAGAGCATTCCGGATTGATAAATGGACAATCTTCAATGTTTGTGGCAATATCTGGGAAATCAGAAAAGAGTGGGTGCGTAAAATCGTTCATCCGGGAGAGGAGATTCCGGATGATACAGATCTGATTGAAGGATAAAGGTATAAAGACAATATACGTCATCACCATAAAAAGAAGACTTCTGAAGTACAGAGGTCTTCTTTTTATATGAGTGCGCCAGGCGGCGTACGTCGCTAATGAAGGAAAGTCTTTAATCTGCTCTGTTAGTGGAAAGGGTACAGCTAAACAACTGCAGCGTTCCAGGTTCCAGTGCCGGATTGGAAACTTCCAGATAATGCACAGGAAGAAAACGGAACGGGAAAGCCAACTGTTGTATGGAAAGTTTAAGTACTGCAGGAAGATTGGAAACCAAGCCGGTCAGTCTGCTGAATGGCAATGCAGAAAACAGCAGTGCCAGAGCCGTACAGAAGAAGAGCAGAATGAGAGATTCTGTCAGAGTATCCACATGATCCAGCAGTGTTGTACATTCTTTCAGATAAGAATAGGTCAGTCCATGAAACAGATAAATTGCCATTGTCCGGCTTCCAATATAGGAAAGCAGATTCTGGCGGTCTGTGATAAGACTAAAAATAGCAAATGTAAGAATGAAGCTTACTGCATAACAGAATAACCGGCAGAAGATTCCTTCGGCGTTTGTCTGTCCTAAGAAATCATAATTGTATCTGCCATAAAAAATTTTCGGCGAATATTCTGTGTGTGTTTCATCTAAAATCAAATAAAGAATAAATGTTGCAATAACACATGCGGAAAAGAGCTGGCATTTTCTTGTGCGGAGAGTATTCAGAGTATCTCTGGAAAATATAGTTCCGGCGAGGAAAAATGGATAAAATACAAGAATCCTCGGCAGGCTTAAAAAATTGTCAGCCATATCACTGCATCCGATCAAGAGCCCAAGTCCGACAGAAAGCAACATATAGTATGGAAGCTTTTTGAAATACGGTGTGACAGCTCTCCATGCAAATAAAGCCAAAATATACCAAAGGGAGAACTTCGGATATAACAGATATAAGCTGGTTTCTTTATGAAGTACATAAATATAGAAAAAATAATATATAAATTCATAAATCAAATACGGAATAACCAGTTTTTGAAATAATTTTGCAAAAGTCAGTTCACGTTTGGAAAAATAGCCGGATATGAAAATGAATGCCGGCATATGAAAGGACACAATCAGCCATTTTAAAGTATATAAAAAATCATTATTGCGATAGGATGGCTCGGTAAAATGTCCGATGATGACCAGAATGATCAATAATACTTTGTAGTTATCGAATAAATAATCTCTTTGTCTGTTCTTTGATTCCATAATATCTGCTCCTGGATTAGCGAATAGATTTTAAAACCGCATTTATTTTACTCTTTTTTATTTCTGCGTACAAGATAAAAATTGCATAAAAATGTAATAAAATTGTAATATAATCTTAACAAAATTAATGCTTTTCAGAGCAAACAAAAGAAAGAGTTCGGTTGTTGACACTTGTATCAATTCCAGATTTCTTATATAATGAATGCACAGCTTAAAACCAATCAGAAGAAGGAGACGTATTCTTATGGAAATGTTAGCAATTGAAAAAGAACTGAAAGAAAATTCCTATCCAGGAAGAGGTATCGTTATAGGCAGAAGTGCAGACGGAAGTAAAGCTGTAACTGCCTATTTTATTATGGGAAGAAGTGAGAACAGCCGGAACCGTGTGTTTGTAGAAGACGGACAGGGAATCCGTACGCAGGCATTTGATCCGGCGAAACTGACAGATCCGAGCCTGATTATCTATGCACCGGTTCGTGTACTGGGGAATAAGACGATCGTTACAAACGGAGATCAGACCGATACGATCTATGAAGGTATGGATAAGCAGATGACATTCGAACAGTCATTGAGAAGCCGTGAATTTGAACCGGACGGACCGAACTATACACCACGTATTTCCGGTATTATGCATATTGAGAATGGAAAATACAACTATGCCATGTCTATTCTTAAGAGTAATAATGGTGATCCTTCCGGATGTAACCGCTATACATTTGCATATGAGAATCCGGCAGCAGGAGAAGGACATTTCATTCATACATACCAGCATGATGCCAATCCACTGCCAAGCTTTGAGGGAGAGCCGAAGCTTGTTCAGATCCCGGATGGAATCGATGCATTTACAGAGCTTCTGTGGAACAGCCTGAATGAAGACAATAAAGTATCTTTATTTGTACGTTATATTGATATCGAAACAGGAGAGTATGAGACAAGAATTGTCAACAAGAACCAGTAAGAACAGAATATAGAGAATATAGAAATCACATATGAAAAGTCAGGAGTGTAAACATGAAAGAATTAGAATTAAAGTATGGTTGTAACCCGAATCAGAAACCATCTAAGATCTATATGAAGAATGGAAAAGATCTGCCGATCCAAGTGTTAAACGGACGTCCGGGATATATTAATTTCCTGGATGCGTTTAATGGATGGCAGCTTGTAAGTGAGCTTAAGAAAGCAACCGGACTTCCGGCAGCAACTTCTTTTAAACATGTATCACCGGCAGGCGCTGCGGTAGGTCTTCCGCTGAGCGATACACTGGCTAAGATTTACTGGGTAGATGATCTTGGAGAGTTGTCTCCGCTAGCAAGTGCTTATGCAAGAGCAAGAGGAGCAGACCGTATGTCTTCCTTCGGTGATTTTATTTCGTTGTCTGATGTGTGCGATGTAGATACTGCAAAGCTGATCAAGAGAGAAGTGTCAGACGGTGTGATCGCACCGGGCTATGAGCCGGAAGCACTGGAGATTTTAAAAGCAAAGAAAAAAGGCAATTACAATGTTATCCAGATCGATCCGGATTATGTACCGGATCCGATGGAACACAAAGAAGTATTTGGAATTACTTTTGAGCAGGGACGAAATGAATTAAAGATTGATGATGATTTCTTTGCTAAGATTGTGACTGAGAATAAAGAACTGACAGAGCAGGCAAAGATCGATCTTGCGATCTCTATGATCACTCTGAAATATACACAGTCAAATTCCGTATGCTTTGTCAAAGACGGACAGGCAATTGGTATCGGAGCAGGACAGCAGTCACGTATCCACTGTACACGTCTGGCAGGTCAGAAAGCAGATAACTGGTGGTTAAGACAGTCTCCGCAGGTAATGAATCTTCCGTTTGTAGATGGAATCCGCCGTGCAGACAGAGATAATGCGATCGATCTTTACATTGGTGAAGATTATATGGATGTACTTGCTGACGGGGCATGGGAGAATATTTTCAAAGAAAAACCGGAAGTATTTACAAGAGAAGCGAAGAGAGAATGGCTGGATAAGCTGACAGATGTATCACTTGGATCGGATGCCTTCTTCCCATTTGGGGATAATATTGAACGTGCCCACAAGAGCGGTGTAAAATACATTGCACAGCCGGGTGGCTCTGTACGTGACGACAATGTGATCGATACATGTAACAAGTATGATATGGTAATGTCGTTTACAGGTATTCGTCTGTTCCATCACTAGATCCATTACCAGAACAGCCGGGGAGTTCTCACCGGTTTGTTCTGTGCCATAGGAGTGTGGCACGAATATAAAACCAGGAAGGTGAAAATAATTGAATAATCAATATGATGTAATTATTATAGGAGCAGGTCCGTCAGGAATTTTCTGTGCCTATGAACTGACGCGGCAGAAACCGGATCTGAAAGTCCTTATGCTGGAAAAAGGAAGATCTATAGAAAAGCGACAGTGTCCGAAGCGTAAGACGAAAGTCTGCGTGGGATGTCAGCCGTGTTCCATCACAACCGGATTTGCAGGAGCAGGAGCATTTTCCGATGGAAAATTATCGCTGTCACCGGATGTCGGCGGTACACTGCCGGAGATTTTAGGATATGAGAAAGCAGAAGAACTGATTCATGAGGCAGATGATATTTATCTGAAATTCGGAGCAGATAAGAAGGTATACGGCATTGAAGACTATGAGGCAATCGAAGCAATTCGTACTAAAGCAATCCGTGCGAATCTGAAGCTGATCGAATGTCCGATCCGTCATCTGGGAACGGAAGAAGGTTATAAGATTTATACAAGACTGCAGGAACATCTGATAAAGAGCGGTGTTGAGATAAAATTTATGACAATGGTGAAGAACATTCTGGTAGAAGATGGTGTTGCAAAAGGTGTGCTCACGGAGCAGGGCGAGGTGTTCTATGCACCGGAAATTGTAGCCGGAATCGGTCGTGAAGGTTCTGAGTGGTTTTCGCATATCTGTAAGGAACATGGCATCGATACCAAGAATGGTACAGTAGATGTCGGTGTTCGTGTGGAAGTGCGTGATGAGATCATGAAGGAACTTAATGAGAAACTGTATGAAGCAAAGCTTGTATACTATACACCAACCTTTGATGATAAAGTGCGTGTATTCTGTACGAATCCGTCAGGAGAAGTTGCGACAGAATATTATGATGACGGGCTTGCCGTTGTAAACGGACATGCTTATAAATCAAAAGATATGAAGACAAAGAATACAAACTTTGCACTTCTTGTATCCAAGAATTTTACAGAGCCGTTTAAATCACCAATCGAATATGGTAAACATATCGCACAGCTTGGCAATATGTTAAGTGACGGTAAGATCCTGTTACAGAGATACGGAGATTTCCGCAGGGGAAGAAGAACAACAGAAGAGCGTCTTCACCGTAACAATATTACGCCGACACTGAAAGATGCAGTGCCGGGAGACCTGTCACTGGTATTTCCACACAGAATCATGGTTGCGATTGACGAGATGATCCAGGCACTTGATAAAGTAACACCGGGTATTGCGTCGGATGAGACATTGCTGTATGGCGTGGAAGTGAAGTTCTATTCCAATAAAGTTGTAGTTGGACAGGATTTTGAGACCAGCATCAAAGGATTACGTGCGATGGGAGACGGTGCTTCCATTACAAGAGGACTGCAGCAGGCATCTGCGAATGGTCTGTGGGTAGCGCGCTGTATCCTTAATCAGTAGTCAGAGAAAGAAGAATCTGTACGATTTCATCGACAGGTTCTTTCTTTTTTCCTTTTTCCCATTCGATGAATGTATTTAAAAGTGCACCTGCGTAAAAATACAGTTCATAGATAGAACCGGAGTAATAAGGAGCGACATAAATACGCATATAGTCATTGATGGCATTAATCATAAGGGAGTACAAACCGGCTTTTTCCAATGTCAGAAACAGAGAAGTGTACTGATCAAAATAATGCAGTGCCTGACGGATCGATGTCTCACGGCGAAGCATGACAAGGGTAATGTCTTTCGGGCAGACTTCCTGATAACCGTCAATGACTTCCTGCAGATAGTTGCCGAGAGCTTCGGTTTTATCTTTGAAATAGTGGTAAAAAGTCATGCGGGATACGCCGGCAGTTTTTACAATGTCGGAGATGGTAATGGAATCAAAGTCTTTTTTGTAAACGAGAGCAATGATCGCTTCTCCGATACACTGTCGGGTAAAACGTGTCCGTTTTGTATATTTTCTGGAAAATAATTTTCGTGTCATGAGAAGGCTCCTTTCTTACACTTTCACGTCTTTTGTAAATTGTATCACAGATATGTATGAGATACAATTAAATGTAGTAATAAAAACTACGTGATAAAGATGAAGGGAAATTATTTAGAATGAGCAAGATTGTGATTTTAGCCGAGACGGGTTCGGATATAACAGAAGAAGTGGCGAAAGAATATGGGATAAAATTAGTGCCGATGCATGTCTCCTTTGGAAAAGATACGAAGGATGACGGAACATTTCCGGCAGAAGAAATCTATGCGTATTATGAGAAGACCGGTGAGTTGCCGCGGACAAGTGGAAGCGTACCGGAAGATTTCCGGCGTGTGATCGCAGAAATCAGAGAGGAAGATCCGGAGTGTGAGCTTTTATATCTGGCATATTCAGCAGTGACAACCTGTTCTTACCAGAGCGCCCAGATTGCAATTGATACAGATGATATTGAAAGAATTGCCTGTGTGGATACAAAACATGTGGCAGCAGGTCAGTATATGGTGGTGGTTGAAACCGCAAAAGCAATTAAGGCGCATCCGGAGTGGACACTTTCTGAGGCGAAAGAAGCGGCGGAGAAGATTTCAGCAAGTGTACATATGTGTTTTATACCTGATACATTGAAATTCTTAAGAGCAGGCGGAAGAGTCAGCAATGGTGCGGCAATTGCAGGAGAGTTGTTAAAACTGCATCCACAGATTGAGATCCTGGATGGATATTTGCAGGCAACGAAGAAGCATCGTGGCAAAATGAAGAAGATTGCAGTAAAAGTAATCCCGGAATATATCAAAGAACAGAAACTGGATCTTAGTGAATTGTATCTGATCTGGTCTCCGGGAATGGATGAACATACAAAAGAAATTGCAGAAAATGCCGCAAAAGAGTGTGGTGTGAAGAAAATCACATGGGTGCGTACCGGGGGTGTGATCACCTGTCACGGAGGTCCGGGAGCATTTGGCGTGGTAGGAATCTGCAGGGAAGGATAATATGACATTACAACATTTAAAATATATTCTTACAGTGGCAGAGAAAGGCTCGATCAGTGAAGCCGCGCGGGAATTGCATATTTCACAACCCAGCCTTTCCAGTGCGATCAAAGAAGTGGAGAAGGAACTCTGCTTTCCGGTAATTTCCGTATCATCAATGTTATGCTGTCTCTGACTCTGCTGGAATGTGTTGCCGGAATGTTACGTGTTTAAAAAAAGATGATTTTCACCTCGGGAAGATACACCGCTGGATCATGTGCTGGCCGGTTAAAGTGTGAACAAGTGATGCTGGTTTACAGAAGTAAAACAGAAGTGTTATACTTATTGCGGTATGAGTAATTGAAAATCTAAAGGAGAGGTGAATCAATTGAAAAAGAATAAATATGAAATTGATATGTGCAATGGAACCATTATGGACAAATTGATTTCTTTTTCTGTGCCGTTAATTTTGTCCGGAATCTTACAGCTTTTGTTTAATGCGGTAGATATTATTGTGGTTGGAAGATTCAGCGGAAGTCAGGCACTGGCAGCTGTCGGTTCAACAACAGCACTTATTAATATTTTTACGAATTTATTTATCGGAATATCACTTGGGGCAAATGTGCTCGCAGCAAGATTCTATGCAGCACAAAAAGATAAAGAAATGTCGGAAACGGTACATACAGCGATTATGCTGGCGCTTATAAGCGGTGTAGTAATGTTGTTTGTCGGTATCTTTTTTGCCAGAGGTGCGTTGGAACTTATGGGAACACCGGATGATGTTATCGGTCAGTCCACTTTATATATGCGGATTTATTTTGCCGGGATGCCATTTTTTATGCTGTATAACTATGGTGCGGCGATCCTTCGTGCAGTCGGAGATACAAAGCGGCCATTGTTGTTCCTGATCGTATCAGGTGTTGTCAATGCGTGTCTGAATCTTTTTCTCGTTATTGCTTTTCATCTGGGCGTTGCCGGAGTGGCAATCGCAACTGTTACTGCGCAGGGAATTTCCTGTGCGCTTGTGCTTCGCTGTCTGCAACGGTCACAGGCAAGTTATCAGTTACGTTTCAGAGATCTTAAGATTCGTGGCTGCTATGTGCAGCAGATTTTCCAGGTAGGACTGCCGGCGGGAATCCAGAGCACAGTTATTAATTTTTCCAACGCATTATTACAATCTTCGGTAAACTCTTTTGGTTCAATTGCAATGGCAGGGTATACAGCAGCCAACAATTTGTTTGGATTCCTGTATGTGTCAACGAACTCGATCACACAGGCATGTATGAGTTTTAC
The DNA here is from genome assembly GCF_003481355.1 of Dorea sp. OM07-5. Taxonomy (NCBI): domain Bacteria; kingdom Bacillati; phylum Bacillota; class Clostridia; order Lachnospirales; family Lachnospiraceae; genus Dorea; species Dorea sp. OM07-5. The sequence continues at coordinate 18,131 of NZ_QUKZ01000017.1, forward strand.
AAGCCAGAATTACGGAGTCGGTAAATGGAAGAGAATGGATCGGGTACTGTTTGACTGTATAATCTTATCGGTTGTAGTTATGCTGACTCTTGGCGGTGGAATGTATTTCTTCGGACCGGAGGTACTGAAAATATATACAACGAATCCGCGGGTTATCAGTTGTGGAATGGAAGTTCTGACTTATACGACACTTACTTATTTTCTGTGTGGTATCATGGATCTCCTTCCGGGAGCTCTTCGTGGTATGGGATATTCATCTGTGCCGATGATCCTGTCAATCATAGGAACAGTAGGTACGAGAATTGTATGGATCTTTGGAATCTTCCCGAGCCATCGTTCACTGGATATTTTATTTATTTCTTATCCGGTATCATGGATGATAACGATTGTGCTTCAGGTCATCTGTTTTTATTTTGTGCGACGGAAAGTTCATGCACGTCCGGGTGTATCAGAAACGTAAAACCGGTGCATAATATCCTCTGTAAGGAGGGAAAAACATGTACAAATATTTACCGATCACGGATTTGTACGCAAGAGAAATCCTGGACTCCAGAGGTAATCCGACTGTAGAAGTAGAAGTGCTTGCGGCGGATGAATTTTGTGGCAGGGCGTCTGTGCCGTCTGGTGCATCGACCGGGCGTTATGAGGTCGTGGAACTAAGGGATGGCAGGCAAAGGGAGAAGAACCTGGAAAAGAAACCGGGAATAAAACATACAAAAGAACGATACGGCGGTATGGGAGTGGAGCTGGCAGTAGACCATGTAAATTCCAGAATTGCACCGGCGGTGATTGGGATGAATGTTTTTGATCAGGCAGCAGTCGATGAGATGCTGAAAAAACTGGACGGAACGAAAGATAAATCCAATCTGGGAGCCAATGCAATGCTTGGAGTATCCATGGCAGTTGCAAGAGCGGCTGCAAATTCACTTGGCATACCGCTGTATTCATATCTGGGCGGTGTAAATGTGAAGATGCTTCCGGTTCCGATGATGAATATTATGAATGGGGGAAAACATGCCGACAATACGATCGATATCCAGGAATTTATGATCGTACCATCTGGAGCAGAGACATATAAGGAAGGACTAAGGATGTGTGCGGAAGTGTATCAGATGCTGAAAAAGATCCTGAAAGAAGAAGGATTAAGCACTGCGGTCGGTGACGAAGGCGGGTTTGCACCGGATCTTCCGGATGCCGGGACCGTGTTGGAATGGATGGAAAAAGCAGTGCGGCGTGCCGGATATGAACCGGGACAGCATATTACGTTTGCACTGGATGTGGCAGCGAGCGAACTGTATGATTCTACTTTTCAGAAGTATGTATTCGAAGGAGAAGGAAAGATGCAGGGGAAACCTTGCGTCCGGTCATCTGAGGAACTCATTGATTATTACGAAGAGCTTCTGGAACGTTTTCCGATTGTATCACTGGAAGATCCACTGGACGAAGAAGATTGGGATGGCTGGGAACTGATTACGACAAGGCTTGGGCTTCATACACAGCTTGTGGGGGACGACTTGTTTGTGACAAATACGAAGAGGCTGAAAAAAGGAATCAGGAAAAAAGTTGCAAATGCGATTCTGATCAAAGTAAATCAGATCGGGACGCTAACAGAAGCGTTTGATGCGATTGAACTGGCAAAGCGCGCCGGATATCAGACAATCATATCACACCGATCAGGAGAAACTGCGGACACGATGATTGCAGATATTGCGGTTGCATTTCAGGCAGGACAGATTAAAACCGGAGCACCGTGCAGAATGGAGCGGGTAGAAAAATATAATCAGTTACTGCGGATTGAGGAACGGCTGGGAGAGATTGCACAGTATCCTACAAAAACGCGGAATTAATCACAGGAAAACCGGAAAATAAAGCTTGCGAATCTACCGCCTCTATGATAAAATATACATGGTTTATCCGCAGGAGGTGTAAAGGGATGGATATTTTAAAAACGATTTTAATGATTATATTTGCAATAGATTGTATCGCATTATCAGCTATCGTGTTGATGCAGGAAGGTAAGACACAGGGACTTGGTTCCATCGGAGGTATGTCAACAGACACATACTGGGGACAGAACAAGGGACGTTCTATGGAAGGAGCACTTGTAAGAGGTACGAAGATGCTTGCGATTCTTTTTATTGTGCTGGCAGCAGTGTTGAATTTAAAAGTATTTGCGTAGATTGCAGATGATGAGAATGAATGGGTAGGGCACTCCTGTATGGGGGTGCCTTTTTTCTAATATTAAATGGATTTATGGAGGATTTGTAAGACGTGGATAAAACATTTGAAAAAAGAAAAAAGGTTGTGCACGATCTGATCTGTGACGATTTGTATACACCTATGAAATTTAAAGAACTTGCAGTCCTTCTGCAAGTTGCAAAAGAGGACAGAGATGCTCTTCGTATGATTCTGGAAGAGCTGGAAGAAGAAGGAAAAATATATCTTTCCAAGCGTGGGAAATACTGCAAAGGAGAGGCGAAGAAACTGACAGGAAGATACCGTGCTAATCAGCGTGGCTTCGGCTTTGTTGTAGTAGAAGACGATCCGGACGATACGTTTATCGCTGAGGAGAATGCAGGTGGTGCGCTGGACGGCGATGTGGTTGAGTTTACGATTATCCGTTCTCCACAGGGGCGAAGTAAGGAAGGCAAGATCACAAAAGTTCTGGAGCATGAGCTTAAGACCGTCGTAGGGCTTTATCATAAGCGTAAAGGAAAAAGCTATGGATTTGTGCTTCCGGATAATTTGAAGATATTAAAGGATATATTTGTACCGGCGGAAAAGGATAAAAGTGCATTGGATGGACAGAAGGTTGTCGTGAAGCTTACTTCCTACGGGGATGACAGACATAAACCGGAAGGAGAGATTACAGAAGTTCTTGGCTATGCAAATGAGCCGGGAACAGATATTTTGTCGATCGCCAAAGGCTACAATCTGCCGACAGAATTTCCGGAGAAAGTGCTGAACCAGGCAGAGCGCGTGGCTAAGCCGGTCAGTGAGGCAGACCGCGTGGGGCGCAAGGACTTAAGAAACTGGCAGATGGTTACCATTGACGGAGAAGATGCGAAAGATTTGGATGATGCAGTTTCGCTTGTAAAAGAAGGAGAGAATTATATTCTCGGCGTTCACATTGCAGATGTGACAAATTATGTGCAGGAGAACAGTGCACTGGATCGAGAAGCCTTGAAGCGTGGAACGAGTGTATATCTGGCAGACCGCGTGATACCGATGCTTCCACAGACATTGTCCAATGGGATCTGTTCGCTGAATGCAGGAGAAGACAGACTGGCACTGAGCTGTATTATGACAGTCAGCCCGAAGGGTGTTGTGATTGATCACGAAATCACTGAGACGGTGATCCATGTAGACCGGAGAATGAGTTATACCAGTGTAAATAAGATCCTGACAGAAGAGGACGAGGAAGAATGCAGAAAATACGAAGAACTGGTCCCGATGTTCAGACAGATGGAAAAGTTATCGGGAATCTTAAGAGCACACAGAAAACAGCGTGGAGCGATTGATTTTGATTTTCCGGAAGCAAAAGTAATTCTGGATGAAAAAGGCAGACCGGTTGAGATTCGTGCATATGAGAGAAATGTGGCTACGAAGCTGATTGAGGATTTCATGCTGCTGGCAAATGAAACAGTGGCAGAAGACTATTACTGGCAGGAGTTGCCATTTGTATACCGTGTGCATGAAGCACCGGATGAGGAAAAGATGCAGGCACTTGCGCTGTTTATCAATAATTTTGGATATTCCCTGCATCTTGGCGTAAATGAAATTCGACCAAAAGAAATACAAAAGTTGCTTAGCAAAGTTGAAGGCACACCGGAAGAGCCACTGATCAGCCGTCTGGCATTAAGGTCTATGAAACAGGCAAAATATACACCGGAAAATGCCGGACATTTCGGGCTGGCAGCTTCCTATTATACCCATTTCACGTCACCGATAAGGAGATATCCGGATCTTCAGATCCATAGGATCATCAAGGATAATTTAAGAGGCAGGATGACACCGGAAAAACGTGCGCATTATGAAGCAATCCTTGAAGAAGTGACAAAACAGTCCAGTGAAATGGAACGAAGAGCAGAAGAGGCAGAGCGTGAGACGGTCAAGCTGAAAAAGACGGAATACATGGAAAAACATATCGGTGAATACTTTGATGGCGTGGTTTCCGGTATTACGAAGTGGGGTGTATATGTAGAACTGGAGAATACGATAGAGGGACTGGTACACGTTGTAAATATGACAGACGATCATTATGAGTATTATGAAGAACGGCATGAGATGGTCGGCATGCATACAGGAAAGACTTATAAGCTTGGACAGCGTGTGAGAATTTGTGTACTGGATACAGACAGATTCTTACGGACAATCGATTTCAAATTTGCAAGGGAAGGGGAAAAACAGGATGGCTAAGGCAAATGGCAAGATGATTGCCAATAATAAAAAAGCATACCATGATTATTTTATATTAGAGAATTTTGAAACAGGAATTGCGCTTCATGGAACAGAAGTAAAGTCCCTGCGTATGGGAAAATGCAGTATCAAAGAATCCTTTATCCGTATTGAAAACGGAGAAGTGTTTATTTACGGCATGCATATCAGTCCATATGAGAAGGGAAATATTTTTAATAAAGATCCGCTTCGTGTACGGAAACTTCTGATGCACAAATCAGAGATCAATAAACTGATCGGTAAGACAAAAGAAAAAGGAATGGCGATCGTGCCGCTCAAAGTTTATTTCAAAGGCAGTCTTGTAAAAGTAGAAATCGGTCTTGCCAAAGGTAAGAAACTGTACGACAAACGACAGGATATTGCGAAGAAAGACCAGAAGAGAGAAGCGCAGAGAGATTTCAAAGTGCGGAATCTTCGCGTATAGTGCACGAAAGGGAGGAACACGAATGGTACCGGTAAAAAAAGAAGATTTACGGAAAATGGTAACACAGAAGACGCTGGATATTTACGAAGATCTGACACCGCAGCTCATCCAGCTCATCGATCAGACGAAGCATGATGATTCTCTTTCAGAGGCACAGAAACAGGATGAGATTTCTCTTCATATGATGGGATATATCAAGTCCTGCACGAATGAGATCATTATTGAAGTACTTGCGGAGATCCTTGGAATACAGGAAGATTAATTCACAGAACAGACAAACTTTTTTGGTAGTATAAGATACAAAGAAGGAGGGTTTTTGATGGATAAGATCAAAATACTGGTAGTAGATGATGAGAGCAGGATGAGGAAGCTTGTAAAAGACTTTCTTGAAAGAGAAGGATTTGAAGTACTTGAAGCCGGAGACGGAATGGAAGCGATGGAGATTTTCTATGAAGAGAAAGAGATTGCTCTGATTATTCTGGATGTGATGATGCCGAAGATGGATGGATGGCAGGTATGCCGGGAAGTAAGACAGAGTTCCAAAGTGCCGATTATTATGCTGACAGCAAGATCGGAAGAGCGGGATGAACTGCAGGGATTTGATCTCGGGATTGATGAATATATTTCCAAACCGTTCAGCCCGAAGATCCTCGTTGCCCGTGTAGAAGCGGTACTTCGCAGAACACATGGCATAGATGCTTCTTCTGTAATGGATGCAGGCGGAATTGAGATTGACAAATCGGCACATATGGTTAAGATCGATGGCAAAGAGATCGACCTGAGTTTCAAAGAATTTGAATTACTTACTTATTTTGTAGAAAATCAGGGAATTGCGTTGTCCAGAGAGAAAATCCTGAACAATGTGTGGAATTATGATTATTTCGGAGATGCAAGAACGATTGATACGCATGTAAAGAAACTTCGGAATAAATTAGGCGACAAAGGCAATTATATCAAAACCATCTGGGGTATGGGCTACAAATTCGAGGTGGAATAGATGAAAAAACAGTCGATTAAAAGGCAGATGATTGCTGTATTTATATGCATGATCGTTTGTATGATTGGCGCAATGTGGATCACAAATGTACGTTTCCTGGAACCTTATTATGTAAGAAATAAGCAGACTGAATTTATCAAAATGTACAAGGAACTTCGTACGGCGATAAAAAAAGACAACATTACAGACAATACGGTATCTAACCGTATTCAGAAAATGGCAGAAAAGAATAATATATCATTTCTGGTGTTAGATAACAGGAATTCCGATTCGGATGATGTGAGTATTATAACGAATGTACATGATAAAGATCTGCTCCGGAAGCAGCTGATGGGATACCTTCTTAATCAGGCACAGAAAAATGGCAAAGTTCTTTTAAAGAAAAAGAATTATCAGATCCGGCAGACAAAAGAGCCGTGGACGCAGACCGAGTATATTGAAATGTGGGGAACATTCTCAGACGGTGAGACTTTCCTGATTCGGAGTCCATTGGAGAGTATCAAAGAAAGCGTACAGCTATCGAATCGGTTTCTCCTTTACATCGGAGCTGCTGCGCTTATTATCTGTGCAATTCTTGTATGGTTTTTCTCAAAGCGTCTGACGGCGCCTGTAAGAGAACTGGCTACATTATCAGAGAAGATGGCAAATCAGGATTTTGAAGCGAAGTATACCGGAGGAGGACCTAGTGAGATCGCGGAACTGGGCGAGAATTTCAACCAGATGTCGTGGAAACTGGAACGCTCGATTTCGGACTTAAAGAGTGCTAATAATAATTTGCAGAAAGACATTGAACAGAAAGAAAAACTGGAACAGATGCGTAATGATTTTCTGGGAAATGTATCCCATGAATTAAAGACGCCGCTGGCGTTGATACAGGGATATGCCGAAGGATTGAAGGACGGCGTGACCAGCGATCCGGAAAGCATGGATTTTTACTGTGATGTGATTATTGACGAAGCTAGCAAGATGAATAATATGGTTCGTAATCTGCTGACGCTTAACCAGCTGGAATTTGGCGATGAGGATATTACTTTTGAACGTTTTGATTTGACAGCAGTAATCAGAGGCGTGATCCAGAGTATGGATATCATGGCACAGCAGGGTAATGCTACGGTGAACTTTCGGCGAGATGAACCGGTCTATGTATGGGCAGATGAATTCAAAGTAGAACAGGTAATTCGTAATTATATGAGCAATGCTTTCCACCATCTGAACGGAGAGAAGATTGTGGAAGTAAAGATTTATATGGAGGAAAGCAGAGCGAAAGTAACAGTGTTTAACACAGGATCGCCGATCCCGGAAGAAGATCTTAACCATATCTGGGATAAATTTTATAAAGTGGATAAGGCGCATACAAGAGAGTATGGTGGTAATGGAATCGGTCTTTCTATTGTAAAAGCGATCATGGAATCCTTCCATCAGGAGTATGGTGTGAAGAATTATGAAAATGGCGTGGAATTCTGGTTTACACTGGATCGGAAGTAGGAAAGTTTCATATCGACAAGCTATAAGGGATGTGCTATTATTTTAACGTGGCAAAGTGATAAAATGGTAAAACGTACTGATTAGGAGTAAAAACATATGATAGCAATTATTGATTATGATGCCGGTAATATTAAAAGTGTAGAGAAGGCAATGATCCGTCTGGGACAGGACGTCTGCATTACAAGAGATAAAGAACGGATTCTTACAGCAGACAAAGTTATTCTTCCGGGTGTGGGAGCCTTTGGTGATGCAATGGGAAAGATTCATCAGTACGGACTGGAGCCGGTGATCCATGAAGTAGTGGAGAGAGGAACGCCGTTTCTCGGAATCTGTCTTGGCTTACAGCTCTTGTTTGAACGAAGTGATGAGACACCTGGAGTGGAAGGACTTGGCATTTTAAAAGGTGAGATTTTAAGAATTCCGGATTACCCGGGACTTAAGATACCGCATATGGGTTGGAATTCCCTGGATTTTCAGAATGATGGAAGACTGTTCAAGAATCTTCCGGAACATCCATATGTATATTTTGTACATTCTTATTACCTGAAGGCGGCTGAGGAAGATATTGTAACTGCGACAACCGAATACAGCACACATATTCATGCATCGGTGGAGAAAGGCAATGTATTTGCATGTCAGTTCCATCCGGAGAAGAGCAGTGATATCGGACTTCAGATTCTGAAAAATTTTGTGGAATTATAAGCGGAGGTAGTTTAGATGCATACAAAGAGAATTATTCCATGCCTGGATGTAAATAACGGTCGGGTAGTAAAAGGTGTGAATTTTGTAGATTTGAAAGATGCCGGAGATCCGGTTGAGATTGCGAAAGCGTATGATCAGGCCGGAGCAGATGAACTGGTATTTCTGGATATTACGGCATCTTCCGATAATCGTGGAACGGTCGTAGATATGGTGCGAAAAGTTGCTGAGAATGTATTTATTCCATTTACAGTTGGCGGTGGAATCCGTACCGTGGACGATTTTAAGGCACTTCTGCGCGAGGGAGCAGACAAGATTTCCATCAATTCTTCGGCAATCAATACACCGAATCTCATTTCTGAAGCGGCAGACAAGTTTGGAAGTCAGTGTGTAGTTGTTGCAATTGATGCAAAGAAGCGGGCAGATGGAAGTGGCTGGAATATATACAAAAATGGCGGACGTATAGATGTCGGCATTGATGCGCTGGAATGGGCACGCAAGGTAGAAAGCCTTGGAGCAGGAGAAATCCTGTTGACAAGCATGGATTGCGACGGAACAAAAGCGGGATATGATCTGGCACTTACAAGAGCCATTGCGGAAGCGGTAAATATTCCGGTAATCGCATCCGGTGGAGCCGGAACGCTGGAACATTTCTATGAAGCACTGACGGATGGAAAGGCAGATGCAGCACTGGCGGCTTCGCTGTTCCATTACAAAGAACTGGAGATCAAAGAAGTAAAACAGTATCTGCGAGAGAAAGGCGTATCCGTGCGTTTGTAGGCACAGGAGCCGGACAGATGATATTGAATAATATATAGGAAAATACATAAGAAATGAAACTGCCATATAGCAGTAAGAGAAAAGAAGGAAAAGAGTATGTCTGCGATTAACAATGACTGGTTAGATGCGTTAAAAGGGGAATTTAAGAAACCTTATTATAAAGAATTATTTAATAAAGTGAATGAAGAATACCGGACGAGGCTTATCTTTCCGCCGGCAGATGATATTTTCAATGCATTTCATCTGACACCGCTCAGTAAGGTAAAGGTTGTAATTCTTGGGCAGGATCCGTATCATAACAACGGACAGGCACATGGACTTTGCTTTTCGGTGAAAAAAGGTGTGGAAGTACCACCGTCACTGGTGAATATTTATAAAGAACTGCACGATGATCTTGGATGCACAATTCCAAATCACGGATGCCTTACGAAGTGGGCAGAGCAGGGAGTGCTTATGCTGAATACGGTATTAACGGTGCGTGCGCATCAGGCAAATTCCCACCGTGGGATCGGCTGGGAAGAATTTACCGATGCGGCAATTATGGCGCTCAACAGTCAGGACCGTCCGATTGTATTTATCTTATGGGGCGCTCCGGCACAGCGGAAAGCCAGAATGCTTGATAATCCGAAGCACCTAATCTTAAAGGCACCGCATCCGAGTCCGCTGTCGGCATACCGTGGATTCTTCGGGAGCAAGCCGTTCAGTCAGACGAATGATTTCCTGAAGGAACATGGGATCGAGCCAATTGACTGGCAGATTGAGTAGGCGGAAGAAGTGATAGGAGAATGTTGATGCTAGAAGAGAAGAAGGCTCTCACTGCTGTTAGCGGCAGTGAGAGCCTTCTTACGAATATAAATCGTTACAATTTTCTTAATTTTCCTTGTATTTTGTTGCAAACAGTTGAAATGCCGGTTTTGTTTTGGCATAATATATCAGATGAGAGATGGTTCATATTTTCATAGGTTATGGATCTCTTGAATCGATGGGAGGACAGACCATGAAAAAGACAGAAGTAGAATGCTGTGACGTTACATGCGTGCACAACCAGATTATAGAGGCAGTAAAAGAGAAGATGCCGGCGGAAGAATTGCTGAATGAACTGGCGGATTTTTATAAAGTATTCGGAGATGCAACAAGAATCAAGATCTTATGCGTGCTGCTCCGATCAGAGATGTGTGTGTGTGACCTGGCAGAGATGCTGGGGATGACGCAGTCGGCGATTTCACATCAGCTTCGTGTATTAAAGCAGATGAAGCTGGTGAAAAACAGAAGAGAAGGAAAAACAGTTTATTATTCACTTGCGGATGGACATATTCAGAATATTATCAGCCAAGGAATGGAACATATTATGGAGTAGTTTTTACAGGCTTTTTAGTGAAAAAAGAAAAGGGAAAATGATATGACAGAGCAATTAAAAAAACAAAGTATGATATATGGAGTCGGCGTTGTTATTTATCTGGCGGCTGTTATTGTGACATCGAATTTTACGATAGAAGATGAGATTAAATTCGTCTGGTTTCTGATCGCATATCTGATCGTCGGTTTTGATGTATTTAAAAAACTTCGAGACAGGATTCTGGAACTGAAATTTTTAACAGAATATACGCTGACGACGGTTGCGACGATCGGAGCTTTCGGTATTGGAAGATATACAGAAGGTGTACTTGTCATGATCCTTTTTGAGCTGGGAGTTATTTTTGAAGCATATTCCACAGACAATGCCAAACGATCCATTGAAGAGATGATTGATATTCGTCCGGCATTTGCGATCCGTAAGACAGATGGCGGAGAAGAACAGATCGATCCGATCGATCTTCAGGTTGGAGATATCATTGTGATCAAGCCGGGAGAACGTGTGCCGGTTGATGGAATAGTAGAAGCTGGATCTACGCTTCTTGACATGAAAGCGGTTACCGGTGAGTCTATGCCAAGAAGAGTTTCTGAAGGAAATAAGATCTACAGTGGATGTATTAACTTAAGCGGTGCAGTAGAGGCAAAGGTTCTGAAAGTATATCGTGATTCAACAGTCGCACAGATCATGGAACTGGTAGAGGAAGCACAGAATAAGGAATCCGAGAGCGAAAGTTTTGTTTCCAGATTTTCAAGAATATACACACCGGCAATGGTGCTGTTAGCACTCTTTGTTATGATCTATCCGCCGCTTACATTTTCTTATCATAACTGGAATATATGGATTTACAGAGGACTTATTTTCCTGATCGTGGCATGCCCGACAGCACTTGTAATGTCGATTCCGATCGCGTTCTTAGGAGGAATTGCATCGGCGGCAAGACAGGGAATCGTAATCAAGGGAGCCAACTATCTGGAAGACCTTTCCAAGGCAGATACATTTGTATTTGATAAGACAGGAACACTGACAGAAGGAGAATTTTCGGTTCAGGAGATTTATGCAGAGCAGGGAACAGAAGAGGAACTTTTAAAGATTGCGGCGCATGTGGAAAGCTATTCCAATCATCCGATCGCACAGTCACTCCTGAATGCCTATGATGGCGAGATTGACAAAGATCTCGTATCCAATATTAAGCAGATTCCGGGATATGGTCTTTCCGGAGATTATGATGGAAAGCGAATCCATGTCGGAAACTTCCGGTTGATGGAAAAATATGATATTGAAGTAGATGAATTTGATAGTACAGGAACGGTTGTCTATGTCAGCGTGGGAACAGAATATATGGGTGCGATCATCATTGAAGATGCGATTAAATATCGTGCGAAGTGGACGATGAAATATCTGAAAGATAAGTGTAAAGCTGTGCTTGTTATGCTGACTGGTGATACAAGGAGCGCAGGATATGCGGTGGCAAAAGAACTGAAGATGGATTATGCATATACAGATCTGATGCCTTCAGACAAATTAGAACAGCTGGAAGATTTCCTGACGATCCAGGATGATATGGAGAAATTGGTCTGCGTCGGAGACGGTGTAAATGATGCCCCGGTACTGGCACGTGCAGATATCGGAATCGCGATGGGAGCGTTAGGTTCTGCACTGGCAATTGAAGCGGCAGATATTATTTTACTGGAAGATGAATTGCCGAAAATCGTAGATGCGATCAAAATTTCCAAAGAAACACTCCGGGTAGTAAACCAGAATATTGCTTTTGCGATTGCAGTGAAAGTGATCATTGTACTGCTTGCACTGGTTGGATACTTTGGAATGTGGGAAGCGATCGTTGCAGAAGTCGGCGTTGTATTTGCAGCGATTATGAACGCAGTCTATGTCGTGAAATATTATGCATAGACTGTGGAATATATTTTGAGAGAGAATCACTATTTGCATATAAACATGTAGGAAAGCAAAAGGAGACAGATCATAATGAAGAGATTGGCAGCAGTGATATTGACAGCAAGTATGGGACTTGCGCTGGCAGGATGTTCCGGCAATCCTTACAAAGAGGGTTTCAGCCAGTTAGAGTCCAAAGAATATAAACAGGCAGAAGCAAGCTTCAAAGAAGCAGTGAAACAGGACAAGAATACAGCAGATGCATACCGTGGAATCGGAATTGCCTGCTGGGAGCAGAAGGAATATAAGGCTGCATTAAAAGCATTTAAAAATGCAGTTAAAGCAGGAACAAAAGAAAATGCCACACTTTATAATTTGATGGGTGGCTGTGCACTGAAACTTGATGATGGAAAGAGTGCACTTTCCTATTATGAGAAAGGTCTGGCAGCATCCGGAAGTTCAGATGAGTTGAAAAAGGAAATGGAATACAATGTTATTGTTTCCTATGAGAAGATGCAGAACTGGGAAAAAGCAAAGTCAAAACTGAATGAATATCTGGAAAAATATCCGGATGATGAAACAGCAAAAAAAGAAGTGGAATTTCTGGAAACAAGATAATCAGTTATAGAACCAGATAAAATAGAGGTTTCGTATGATAGAATTAAAACAGGATAAAGAGAGAGTGATCCTGGTAGGAGTGGAACTTCCGGGAGAAGAAAGCATGGAAGATTCGCTTTCGGAACTCTCTGAACTGGCAACCACAGCAGGTGCAGAAACGGTCGGTCGTGTGATCCAGAACCGGGAGCAGGTGCATCCGGGGACTTATGTTGGGAAAGGAAAGATAGAAGAGATCAAAGATCTGTTATGGGAACTGGAAGCAACAGGTATTATTTGTGATGACGAACTTTCACCGGCACAGATGAAGAATCTGCAGGATGAACTGAATGTGAAGGTGATGGATCGTACACTTCTTATATTGGATATATTTGCAGCCAGAGCTTCTACAAGTGAAGGTAAGATTCAGGTAGAACTGGCACAGTTAAAGTACCGGCAGACAAGGCTGACCGGATTTGGTACGGCAATGTCAAGACTTGGCGGCGGTATCGGAACGAGAGGACCGGGAGAGAAGAAACTGGAGATGGACAGACGTCTCATTAAAAGCCGGATTGCAGCATTGAACCGGGAATTAAAAGAAGTAAAACGCCACCGTGAAGTGACAAGGGAGCAGAGAAGCAAAAGTTATGTGCCGGTAGTTGCAATCGTTGGATATACGAATGCCGGAAAGTCTACACTTCTTAACCGGCTGACGGGAGTGGATATTCTGGCGGAAGATAAGCTGTTTGCAACATTAGACCCGACAACAAGAGGTTTAAAATTGCCGGGAGGTCAGGAAGTACTTCTGACAGATACAGTCGGATTTATTAAAAAACTTCCACATCATCTGATCGAAGCATTTAAGAGTACACTGGAAGAAGCAAAATATGCGGATGTAATCCTGCATGTAGTAGACACATCCAGTCCACAGATGGACAGTCAGATGTACACCGTGTATGAGACATTATCGAACCTTGGTGTAAAAGACAAAGCGATCATCACGGCGTTCAATAAACAGGACAAGTTAGAAGATGCACCGTTGATCCGGGATTTTAAAGCAGATTATACGGTTAAAATTTCAGCAAAGACAGGAGCCGGACTTACCGACCTGACAGATACGATTGAAGCGGTGTTAAGAGAGCAGAAAGTATTTCTTGAATGCCTGTATGAGTACCGGGATGCGGCAAAGATCCAGCTCATCCGCAAGTACGGAGAGCTGCTGGAAGAGAAGTATCAGGAGGATGGTATCTTTGTAAGAGCCTATGTCCCGGCAGAACTTTACTCGAGAGTCACTGTCTGACTCGGAGATTCAGAAAATAATTTGCGGTATGCACGCTGGAACGTGGAATAGTCGTGATAACCGCAGTCATAACATACCTGTGCGGCAGGAGTGCCGGACAGGAGCATTTCTTTTGCGAGCAGGAGCCGTTTCTGGGTAATGTAATTCCCGATGGTATAACCGGTTTCCTGCTTGAACTGTCTCATCATATAATATTTGCTGATATAAAAATGTTCAGCAAGAATATCAATATTCAAATTTTCACTCAGATGATTATTAATGTAGTCAAGAATATGGATGATCTTTGCATTGCAGTTATCTGTATCAATAAATTCCAGCCTGTTTTTCAGGGCGGCACGGTTTAAGTGGATCATAAATTCCAGAAATAATACCTGCCGGTACAGACCAGAAGCATAACTATCATCAGAGAAAGATTTCTCCAGCCGGGTAATGGAGCGGAAAAGAGAGCTTTTTTCGAGTGATGGAATACGAAGCACGTTAGAATGTTCTTTTGCGGCACGCTGAAAACAGAAACTCAGATCATAATCCTTATTTTTATAAGCTTGGATAAATCCTGGTGCAATATAAACAATAATACGTTCATAAAGAACCGAATTATCCACTTCGAGTCTATGAATATCATTATGATTGACTAGAACGATATCATAAGGTTTTAAATCATAGGATTTTCCTTCGATCATATAGTTGACCTTTCCTTTAATAAAAATCGTGATCTTGTTAAAGTCATGATAATGGTATTCGACTTCCTTCGTCTCACGGTCCGTCAAGTGAAAAAGCCGGAATTCACTGTTCAGATAGCCTTTTTTCATATATGTGTCCATGGAGAAATGCTCCTTTTGTCGTTTTTTCTTATATCATAGAATAAAATAGCACGATTTGCAATGCAAATAGCAATATTTGCGTTGAAAAGGAAAATCATGCCTGCTATGATGAGTACAGAAGCTATGAGAAAAAGAAATCACAAGATTTCTGCAAACCGGAGGTATGTTATGAAAGTTGTATTAGAGCGTTATCATGGACTTGGAAATGATTATGTTGTATTTGATCCAAATAAAAATGAGCTGGAATTAAATGAAAGAAATGTCCGGAGGATCTGTGACAGAAATGCGGGACTTGGCTCTGACGGAGTTCTGGAAGGACCGATTTTAAAAGAAGACGGAATGTATGTGAAAGTATGGAATCCAGACGGAAGCGAATCCGAGACGAGTGGAAATGGTGTTCGTATTTTTGCAAAATATCTCAAAGATGCAAGTTATGTACAGAAAAAGAATTTTAAATTATATACAGGAAACGGACCGGTTGAAGTAACATTTTTAAATGAAGATGGTAGCAGACTTCGCGTTTCCATGGGAAAACTTTCATTCTGGAGTGATGATATTCCGGTAACTGGAGAACGAAGAGAAGTCATTAATGAAGATATGGTATTCGGACGTACGTTATATCCGGTTACCTGTGTAAATATCGGTAATCCGCACTGTGTAATTCCGATGCGCGAGATCTCCAAACCACTTGTTACGAAGATTGGTGACTATGCAGAGATCGCAAGATATTTTCCAAATCGTATTAATACACAGATTATGAAAGTGATCGACAAAGAAAATATTGCGATTGAAATCTTTGAGCGAGGCGCAGGTTACACACTTGCATCCGGAACAGGAGCGTGTGCGGCAGCCGGAGTTGCATACAAACTGGGCATGACGAACAGCAAAGTGATCGTGCATATGCCGGGTGGAGAATTACAGGTAGAAGTAGAAGATGATTGGAATGTCTATATGACAGGAGATGTTTTCTATGTTGCGAAGATGACTCTGAGCAATGAATTTGCAGAGAAGTTAAGAGCTTTATAAAAATGTGTGGGGTAGATTTGTACCATCTAATAAGATATACTAAGGCATAGGAGGAAAACCTATGCCTTTAAAATTTGTATTGGGACCATCGGGGTCCGGAAAAACTTATCAATTATATAAGAATGTGATCGCTGAGTCGAAAGCGCATCCGGAGGAGAATTTTATTGTTCTTGTACCGGAGCAGTTTACGATGCAGACGCAAAAAGATCTTGTGACGATGCATGACAGACACGCAATCATGAACATCGATGTATTAAGTTTTGTGCGTCTTGCATACCGCATATTTGAAGAGACAGGAGCCGGTACACTTCCGGTGCTGGATGATGAGGGAAAAAATCTGATCCTGCGTAAGATTGCAGGCAATCATGAAAATGAATTACAGATGCTCCGCGGCAACATTCGCAAGCTTGGATATATCAGTGAAGTCAAATCGGTGCTGTCGGAATTTGCACAGTATGATATCGGGGAAGAAGAGATTGACCGTGTGATGGAAAATGCCGGCAGAGAGTCAAGACTGTATTATAAGCTGGCAGACATGAAAGTTCTATACCGCGGGTTTCAGGACTATCTGAAAGAACGGTATATTTCCAAGGAAGAACTGTTGGACGTATTAAGCCGTGTCGTATGTAAATCGGAAATATTAAAAAACAGTACGATCGTTCTGGATGGATTTACCGGATTTACACCGGTACAGAACCGCTTGCTTGGAGAATTGATGAAGCATTGTCGGAAAGTTATGATCACTGTAACGATCGATCCGGCGGAAGATCCGTACCGCTATGAACATCCATATCAGTTATTTGCGCTTAGTAAACATATGGTTACATCCATGATACAGCTGGCGAAAGAAAATCAGATCGAGGTCGAAGAGCCCATGGAGCTGTTTGATAAGATCCCGTATCGTTTCCGTGATAATCCGGCACTTGCATTTCTGGAAAGAAATCTTTTCCGCTATCGGAAAGAAACTTATGAAGGAGAGCAGGATGCGGTTAAGATCCATGTGGCGAGAGAGCCGGGGGAAGAAGCACTGGCGGCGGCGCAGCAGGTGCGCGCTTATATGCGGGAGAATGGATATCGCTGCCGTGAAATTGCTGTGATCGTCAGCGATATGGAGATGTATGCCGAGGCACTGGAACAGGCATTTGCGCTGTATGAGATCCCGGTATTTATGGATCACAAGAGAAGTATCCTGTTAAATTCATTCGTAGAGTATATACGAAGTCTCCTTGGAATGGCAGAACAGAATTTTACATATGAAAGTGTATTTCGTTTTCTGCGTACGAATCTGGCGGGATTTACCCATGATGAAGTGGACGAACTGGAAAATTATGTCATCGGTATGGGAATCAAAGGCTATAAACGGTGGCAGGAGAAATGGATCCGCAGATTAAAAGATATGAAAGAAGAGGATCTGGAACGGCTGAACCATTACCGCACCAGATTCGTAGAAAAAGTGGATAATTTCGTCTTTGTATTAAAGCAGCGGAGGAAAACTGTCAAAGATATTACAATGGCATTGTATGAATTTATGGTGCAGGAGCAGTTGCAGGAGCGGATCGCAGAGCAGGAGCAGAAATTCCGTGAAAATGGTGAACTGGCACTTGCGAAAGAATATGCACAGGTTTATCGGATTGTTATCGAACTGATTGATAAATTTGTCGAGCTTCTCGGTGATGAACAGGTGAGCCTGAATGAATATTGCAAATTGCTGGATGCAGGGCTGGAAGAGGCACGTGTCGGTGTCATCCCGCCAAGTATTGACCAGGTTGTGATCGGAGATATGGAGCGTACGCGTCTGAAAGACATCCGTGCACTTCTCTTTGTCGGGGCAAATGATCTGCATCTTCCGGGAAATCTTCTGCGTACCGGTCTGTTGTCAGAGCCGGACAGGGAACAGTTCCAGAACCAGAAGCTGGCTCTGGCTCCGGGTGGAAAAGAGCGGGCATATGTACAGAAGTATTATCTCTATATGAATCTTACAAAACCATCGGAAAAGCTGGATATATTCTATAGCAAGGTATCTTCCGATGGTAAAAATATGCGACCGGCGTATCTGATGCAAGATTTAAGAAAAATGTATCCGGACATGAAGATCATAGAGGAAGAAGAAAAAAGCTTCGCAGAGAGGGAATTTACCGAGAAGCTGGGAATCACCTGTCTGATACGGGGGCTGCAGGAAAGTAATGGAGAACTTGATCCACTCTGGTGTGAACTGTACACCTGGTATAAGAAACATCCAGAATGGCAGCAGACAGTAGAAAGCTTACTGGAAGCCGGCTATTACCGTATGCCGATGGATGGACTTACGAGACAGGTGGCAGAGAAGTTATATGGAAAATATTTTACAGATAGTATATCGAGAATGGAGCGGTTCAGTATCTGCGCATTCGCACATTTTCTGACATACGGGCTCCGTCTGAAAGAACGGTCGGAATATGATTTCCAGTCTGTGGATTTTGGAAATGTGTGTCACCGTGCACTGGAACTGTACTCAAGAAAACTGGAGCACACCGGAGAGAGCTGGACAGAAGTTGAAAATAAAATAAGAAAGCAATATATTGATGAGTCGGTGGATGAGGCAATTACAGACTATGGCAATTCGGTTCTCTACAGTTCATCGCGGAACGAATATCTTGTAGAGCGTATGAAGAGAATGCTGGAACGCACAATCTGGGCACTGACAGAACAGCTTGCACAGGGGGATTTTGCGCCTTCTGCATATGAAGTCCGCTTTACAAATGGTAAAATTGACCGTGTCGATACCTGTGAGGATGAGGATAAAGTTTATGTGAAAGTTATGGACTATAAAACCGGCAGCAAAGAATTTGATGTAGTTTCGCTGTATCAGGGATTGCAGCTTCAGCTGATGGTTTATATAAAGGCGGCAGTGGAAAGAGAAGAGAAAAGACATCCAGGTAAAGAGATCGTACCATCAGGCGTATTTTATTATCGCATCCAGGATCCGCTTCTGGATGGAAAAGTCATGGATGAAATTCTGCGTGGAACCGAAGAGGAAAAGAAAGAACAAATGGAAAAGGAGATGTTAAAAGTACTCCGTCCGGATGGTCTGGTCAATCTGTCCGGTGAGAATCTTAAACATTTACAGAAAATACAGTCTGGTGATTCTGTTGCAGTTCCGGTTAAATATACAAAATCGGGATCGCTTTCCAAAACATCCAAAGTGGCTTCAGAGACAGATTTTGATACATTGATGCGATATGCCCAGAAGAAAGTGGAAGAGATCCATCAGAAAATTGCAGATGGTGAAGTTGCTGCTCTGCCGTACCGTCAGGGAATGGAGACAGGATGTGACTATTGTAAATATCGGCACATCTGCGGATTTGACCTGAAAGTTCCGGGTTATCATTATCGGAATCTGGAAAAATTATCAAAAGAAGAAGCAATCCAGAAAATGACCGCAGAAGTCGGGACTGGTTTAAAACAGCCGGAAAAATCTAAAAAAACTGGAATGGCAGAGAAAGAAGAACAGCCAGATAAAGAAAAGAACAGCAAGGAGGAGCAGTAATGGGTGTGACATGGACGCCGGAACAACAGAAAGTAATTGATTTGCGTAACCGGAATATACTTGTGTCGGCGGCAGCAGGCTCCGGGAAAACGGCAGTTCTGGTAGAACGGATCATAACGATGCTGACGAAAGATGAGCCGCCGATCGATGTAGATCAGCTACTTGTTGTGACATTTACAGAGGCGGCGGCAGCGGAGATGAAAGAAAGAATCCGTGCGGCCATAGAGCAGAAATTGGAAGAAGAGCCAGATAATGAACATCTGAAACGGCAGGCAACACTGATTCATAATGCACGTATTACGACAATCCACAGCTTTTGCCTGTCTGTGATCAAGGATCATTTTTATGCAATCCATCTGGATCCGGGATTCCGGATCGGAGAGGAAGGGGAGCTTAAGCTTCTGTGTCATGATGTGCTCGGAGAAGTGCTGGAAGAAGAATACACAGAGGGGAGACAGCGTTTCCTGGATTTTACGACTGCATATGGAGATGGAAAGAATGATAAGAAGATCGAAGAACTGATCCTTAAAATATACGAATATTCCAGAAGTTATCCGGATGCAAAAAAATGGATACATGACTGTGCAGAAAGCTACCGGGTTAAAGATTTTGATGCACTGGAAGAGACAGAATTTATCCGTGTCATCAAAGATCAGGTGAGCCGTTATCTTAAGGATGCGGCGAATAAAATCCGGCAGGCAATGAAGATCTGTACCGGGGAAGCTGATGGACCATATATGTATGAGACGGCGCTGGTAAATGATTCGCAGTTGATTCAAAGTTTAAGATCAAAAGATACATTTCTTGAGATGTCAACGGTGCTGGACAAGGATTATAAATGGACAAGGCTTCCGGGCAACAGAGATGAAAACGTATCTGAGAATAAAGCAAACCAGGTAAAATATTTAAGAGATACGGCAAAGAAGATCATAAAAGAAATGAAAGAGCAGTTCTTCTATGCACCGTCTTTTAAATTGCTGGAAGACTTAAATGCCAGTGCGCCGATGATGGAAGAACTGGCAGATCTGGTATGCAAATTTGCAGATCGCTTTGAAGAGAAAAAACGAAGCAAAAATATGATTGATTTTTCCGATATGGAGCAGTATGCCCTGCAGATTCTGACAGAAGAAAAGGATGGCAGACTTGTGCCGTCACCGATCGCAAAAGAGTACCAGAGACAGTTTGTGGAAATCATGATCGATGAATACCAGGACAGCAATCTAATCCAGGAAGCGCTTCTTACAAGTGTTTCTACAATATGGGAAGATAAGTATAATATTTTCATGGTTGGTGATGTAAAGCAGAGTATTTATCGTTTCCGTCTGTCCAGACCGGAGATTTTCATGAATAAATATAATACATACAATAAATACGAAAGTAAAAAACAGCGGATCGATCTGCATAAGAATTTCCGAAGCCGTAAGGAAGTGTTGGACAGTGTGAATTTTATTTTCCGTCAGATTATGACGGAAAAATTAGGAGGGATCGACTATGACGACGATGCAGCGCTAAATGTAGGAGCTGACTATAAAAAGACCGGAGAAAATGCGACGGAAGTGCTTGTTGTCGATACTGATATTCGCGACAATGATCATAAGAAAGTAAAAGGGATCAATGAAAGGGAGATAGAAGCAAGAGCAATTGCGGGGAAAATCCGTTCCATGATGGAGGATAACTTCCGCGTGACAGATAAAGAGAGTGGAAAACTTCGCCCGCTTCAGTACCGCGATATTGTGATCCTGACAAGAAGTTCGAGAGGATTTTCAGATGTATTTGTGGAAAGCCTCGGGCAAGAAGGAATCCCGGCGTTTGCGGGAACAAAAGAAGGATATTTTGCCACACAGGAGATCGGAGTACTGTTGGACTATCTGCGTGTGCTGGATAATGCAAGACAGGATCTGCCACTGACGGCAGTGTTGACGTCACCAATCGGTGGATGCAGTGCAAAAGAGCTTGCACTGATTCGTAGCTCATGTCCGGAAGAACCATTTTATGAAACAGTGCGCAGATACCGAGCAGAAGGAACGGAAGAAGAGCTTAGAGACAAACTGGAAAACTGCCTTTCGGTGATGGAGAAAATTCGTGAGATCGTGCCGTATACACCGATGCATGAATTATTACAGCGTGTGTTGGATGATACCGGATATGCAATGTATATGTCAGCAATGCCGGGAGGTATCCAGAGAAAAGCCAATATTGATATGCTGATGGAAAAGGCGAAAGCTTTTGAAAGCACCAGTTACAAAGGGCTGTTTCATTTTGTGCGCTATATGGAACAGCTGCAGAAATATGAAGTGGATTATGGAGAGGCGAATGTCGAGGAAGAGCAGGCAGATACTGTGCGTCTTATGACAATCCATAAAAGTAAAGGACTGGAATTTCCAGTTGTATTTGTAGCCGGTATGGGGAAACGATTTAACATGCAGGATATTAACAGCCGTGTTGTTTTGAATTCCAAATTCGGTGTGGGTCTGGAAGTTGTAGATCTGAAGCAGCGGACGAAGCGGGCGAGCCTGTTAAAGAAAACGATCCGGCAGGAAGAAAAACTGGATTCGCTTGGAGAAGAACTCCGAGTTCTCTATGTTGCCTATACAAGGGCAAAAGAGAAATTGATCATCACAGGAACGATGTCTAATCTGGAAAAGAAGCAGGCAGAATATGAAAGTGTGCAGGAAGAGTCGGATATGAAATTTGATTTCCTACGTCTGAGCAAAGCGACAACGTACTGGGATTTTGTACTGCCGGCAGTATTACGGGCTCCGCGGTCTGTACCGCTCAGACTGAAAGTGCTGAATATGTATGACATCATTGCGGGACAGGCAGAAGCGCAGGTGAAGAGTCAGATAGAAAGAAGTGTACTGGAAGACTGGGATACAGAGCGTGTATATGATGAAGAGATGCATGAAAATCTTAGGAATCAGTTTGCGTACAGATATCCACATGAAAACAGCCAGACACGAAAGTTGAAATTCTCCGTTTCGGAATTAAAGAAACGGATTTATTTACAGGAATCCGGAGAAATGGAGGACAGCGAGCAGCTTTACGAAGAAACGGAACTGCAGCCGATCCTTCCGAAATTTATGGAGGAAGAGGTGCCGCTTACAGGAGCATCCAGAGGTACCGCTTATCACCGTGCACTGGAGCTCCTGAATTTTGCAGAAGACTATGATACTGAGAAACTGAAAAATTGCCTTAGGAAGTTTACAGAAGATGGGAAGATGACGGACGAGATGCGAAAGGCTGTCTGCATTCGGGATTTCTTGAAATTTTTACAGACAGACAGCGGAAAACGGATGCAGGTATGTGCAAAACAAAACCGCCTCTTTAAAGAGCAGCCATTCGTACTCGGAGTGCCGGCAACGGATCTGTGGAAGGAAGAAGAGGAAGGCGAACTTGTTCTTGTTCAGGGAATCATAGATGTGTATTTTGAAGAAGAGGACGGATTGGTTGTGCTGGATTATAAGACAGACCGTGTCCGTGAAAGCAGAGAACTTGTAGAACGTTATCATGGACAGCTTGATTACTACGCCAGGGCACTGGAACAGGCGACCGGTAAAACCGTAAAAGAAAAGATCATCTATTCCTTTACCCTTGGCGAAGAAATTCATCTGCCATAAAAGAAAATAAAAAGTTTACAATTAAGGACGGAATGTTTTCAGTGCTTCGATGGTCTGGGCAATCAGATCTTCCAGAGTCCAGCCGAGCATATCAGCACCGCGTTCGATTACTTCGCGGGAACATCCGGCTGCAAAATTTTTGGATTTGTATTTTTTCTTAACAGATTTTAAAGTCAGATCCTGAACGCTTTTGGACGGTCGCATAACAACGACTGCACCGATCAGTCCGGTCAGCTCGTCAACGGCATAAAGCACCTTTTCCATTTCGTGTTCCGGTTGTATGTCAACAGTAATTGCATAACCGTGACTTGCTGTGGCGTGGATGATTTTTTCATCTGCGCCATTTTCTTTTAAGATTTCTTGCTCTTTGATGCAGTGCTGATCCGGATATTTCTCAAAATCCAGGTCGTGCAGGATCCCTACGACTTCCCAGAAATCTTTCTCATCACCATATCCAAGTTTCTCTGCAAAATAGCGCATTGTTTTTCCGACAATATCTGTGTGTTCCAGATGAAATTCATCCTGATTATATTCTTTCAATAATGTCCATGCCTGTTCCTGTGTCATATATATACCTCCTGGATGTTATTGCTATAATGATGTCAGGGTCAAAAGATGCCATACGAATTGTTCCGTACTTCGTATTCCACAATTCTATCTGACATTATTATAGCACGGTATATAAGTTCCACACTAATAAGAATCTTTTTTGGCAGACTATAGA
The DNA here is from genome assembly GCF_003481355.1 of Dorea sp. OM07-5. Classification (NCBI taxonomy): domain Bacteria; kingdom Bacillati; phylum Bacillota; class Clostridia; order Lachnospirales; family Lachnospiraceae; genus Dorea; species Dorea sp. OM07-5. Next base: position 41,826 of record NZ_QUKZ01000017.1, read on the forward strand.
AAAAAGTTATTACACGAATATTTTAAAAATGTTATGGAAATACTTTCAAAATAATGAAAGGGGTAATATTATGACTGCAAAAAAGAAAGATCCGATACGGCTGGATCAGATCACGCCGGAAGAGAAAATGAAATATGAAGTAGCAGAGGAGCTGGGACTGCTTGATAAAGTGCTGGCAGAGGGATGGAAATCTTTATCATCCAAGGAAACCGGACGGATTGGCGGGAAGCTGGCAGGACGCAGGCGTCGGCAGCAGCAAAGCGCTGTGAAAGAGGAGTAAAAGTAACAAAAGTATTACGAATGTTAATTAGTATGAACATTTACAGGGAAAGCTTGAAAACAGAAAGCCCTTTTGCTATAATCGAAAAGCTTGATTAGAAGAGTAAAAGATTCGGGATATAGCGGGTGCAGAGAAGATGGACAGCAAGATTAATGTTTTAGGTATATATATAGACAATTACACAGGCAAAGAAGCTATGAAAGAAGCGGTCGGATACATGGAGTCTGATCCGGTTAATATTGTAGAACTTCTTACAGTAGATGCAGTGATGGATGTAGATCTGCAGCAGGAGACGAAGGAACAGCTTAGAAGTTTCGATCTTGTGCTGGCAGGAGACAAGACAATTCTGGAAGCAGCGGATGTGGAAGAGAAGCGTTGTCTGCAGGAGACAGAGAATCATTTATTTATGAAGATGTTCCTGAGATATTTGCATAAGAACCATAAGCGGGTATATCTTCTTGTTGAGACACAGGAAGAGGGAGAAGCATTTTTTCAATATCTGGAACACTATTATAGAGGAATCCAGATTGTTGGGATGGCGAAAGTTTCTGCAGAAAACAGAGCGGATGATATGCTGGTGAATGCGATCAATGGTGCAGAGACAGACTGTGTACTTTCTATGTTATGTTCGCCGCTTCAGGAAGATTTTGCGGCAAAGAACAGAGCACTTCTCAATACGAGAATTCTTTTCGGTATGGGAAAAGCAGCTCCGCCGTGGAAAGAGACCAGCTTTGGAAAGGAAAAAGTCACCCGATTCTTTACCCGGAGAATTTTCAGAAAAGAGATGGAAAAGCAAAAGGCAGAGAGCGACAGGAATGTCGGGGCAGACATTTAAAAGACATACAGATACAGAAAGAAAAAAGTGAGGAAATCAACAAAAAATTGTGATTTCCTCTTTATTTTTTTGTTGATATATATTAATATAGGTCTAGTAATATGCAAATTCACTTAAGATAGAGTAATTTTGTTGTGGAAAATGCATATTGAAATGAGTGGAGGAGATAACCTATGATATCTAATCAAATACTTCAAAACACGATTGAAGGATTGAAAGGGATTACTAGAATTGACTTTTGTATTATGGATACAGATGGTAAGGCCCTTGCAAGTACATTTTCAAAACAGGAGAATTACGAAGACGAGATTCTGTCTTTTGTGGAATCTCCGGCAGACAGTCAGGTAGTACAGGGATATCAGTTCTTTAAGATCTTTGATGAACACCAACTGGAATATATCCTGCTCGCGAACGGCGGCGGAGAAGATGTCTATATGGTGGGCAAGATCGCAGTGTTCCAGATCCAGAATCTTCTGGTAGCATATAAAGAACGGTTTGACAAAGACAATTTCATAAAGAACCTGTTGCTTGATAACCTGTTGTTGGTGGATATTTACAATCGTGCCAAAAAATTACATATTGACACGGAAGTAAGACGTGTTATCTTTATTATTGAGACAAAACACGAGAAGGACAGCAGTGCCCTTGATAATGTGCGCTCACTTCTTGGCGGTAAAGCCAAGGATTTTGTAACAGCGGTAGATGAGAAGAATATTATAGTTGTGAAGGAACTGGAGCCGAATGACGGACATGCAGAATTGGAGAGGATTGCGCAGAATTTCTATAATCTGCTTCGCAATGACGGAGAAGAAGATATTCTGATCGCGTATGGTACGGTTGTCAGTGACATCAAAGAAGTATCGAAGTCTTACAAAGAAGCCAAACTGGCACTTGATGTGGGTAAGATCTTTTTTGGTGAGAAGAATATTATCGCATACAGTGCGCTTGGCATTGGGCGACTGATCTATCAGCTTCCGATTCCTCTGTGCAAGATGTTTATCCGTGAGATTTTTGAGGGGAAATCACCGGATGATTTTGATGAGGAAACATTGACTACGATCAATAAGTTCTTTGAGAATAACCTCAACGTGTCAGAGACTTCAAGACAGCTCTATATTCACCGTAATACATTAGTTTACCGTTTGGATAAACTTCAGAAAAGTACGGGACTTGATCTTCGTGTATTCGAGGATGCTATTACATTCAAGATTGCACTGATGGTTGTAAAATACATGAAATATATGGAGTCGCTGGAATATTAAATTGCTGGAGTATAATAATTAGGAGGAACATATGATTGAATTAAGAGAAGTAACGAAAGAGTACTCAAAAGGGGTTGCAGCCCTTAATGGTATCAATCTTAAGATTGAACAGGGCGAATTTGTCTTTATTGTTGGAGACAGTGGTTCCGGTAAGTCTACTCTGATTCGTCTGATCATGAAGGAGTTAGATCCTACTTCAGGCACGATCATTGTAAATGGACATAACTTGAACCGTATGAAACATAAAAAGATTCCGTTGTACCGGAGAAAACTGGGCGTTGTATTTCAGGATTTCCGCCTTTTGAAGGATAGAAATATCTATGAGAATATTGCGTTTGCCCAGAGAGTAACCGAGACATCGACAAGAATTATTAAGAAAAAAGTGCCGGCTGCGCTGTCCCTTGTAGGACTTGCACAGAAGTACAAATCATTCCCGAAGGAATTATCCGGTGGAGAGCAGCAGCGTGTTGCAATCGCGAGAGCAATCGTGAATGAACCGGCAATCCTTCTGGCGGATGAGCCTACCGGTAATCTCGATCCGACGAACTCATGGGAAATCATGAAGCTTCTTGAAGAGGCGAATGACCGTGGAACAACTGTACTTGTTGTTACACACAACCAGGAGATTGTAAACGAGATGAAAAAGCGCGTTGTAACGATGAAGAAGGGTGTTATCGTCAGCGACGAGAAAAAAGGTGGGTATAATAATGAGAATTAGCACAGTTGGATATTCGATGAAACAGGGTGTGAAGAACATCGGCAGAAATAAGATGTTCTCCATAGCATCTATTGCAACGATGTCAGCTTGTATTTTCCTTTTTGGATTATTCTATTCGATTGTAATGAACTTTAATTACATTGTAGACAAAGCAGAGCAGGGAGTTGCAATTACAGTATTTTTTAACGAGGATGCAACACAGGAACAGAAAGATAAGATCGGAGAGGATCTTAAGAAGGAAGACGGAGTTCTGGAAGTGAACTATATCAGTGCAGAAGAAGCATGGAATAAGTTCCAGGATGACTACTTCGGAGACTCCAAAGAAGCGGCAGAGGGATTTAAAAATGATAATCCACTGGCAAATTCAGACAACTATGAAGTATACATGTCAGATGTATCCAAGCAGAAACAGGTCGTATCTTATGCAGAGAAACTGGACGGTGTACGGAAAGTCAACAAGTCAGATACGGTAGCCAAGACTCTGACAAGTGTGAACAAACTGGTTGGTATCATTTCGGCAGCGATTATTTTGATCCTGCTGGCTGTATCTATCTTTCTGATCAGTAATACAGTAACAATGGGTATTACAGTAAGACGGGAAGAGATTGCGATCATGAAATACATCGGAGCGAAGGACGGTTTTGTGCGGGCACCGTTCGTATTTGAAGGTCTTCTGATTGGTGTGATCGGTGCGATCATTCCACTGGTAATGTTATATTTTATGTATGATAAAGCAGTAAGCTATGTGATGACAAGATACAGTCTGCTGAATAATATCGTGGACTTCCTCCCGGTAATGAGAGTATACCGTACACTTTTACCGGTCGGTATTGCTCTTGGAGTAGGTATCGGTTTCCTTGGAAGTACATTTACAATCCGCAAACATCTGAAAGTTTAGTTGCTTTAGCGTACGAAAGAAGCTGTCAGTGACAGGTTCTTCAGATAGCACAAGGGTGTAATTAATAAGGGAGACACAGATGAAGAAGAGAAAAAGAATCCTCAGTCTGTTATTGGTATGTGTTCTGTGCTTCAGCATGACAGGGCAGGCACAGGCATCAAAGATCAGTGCCGCTAAGAAAAAAGCGCAGGTGTTACAGTCGAAGAAAAAAGAGGCAGTAGCAGAGAAGAAAAAACTTCTGGAGCAGTTGGAATCTGTATTGGATGAGATGGAAACAACAAAGAAGAAGATCACTGCCAAAGAAGATGAGATCAGTAAAAAAGAAGATGAACTACTGATTGCGCAGGTAGATGAAGACAATCAGTATGAAGACATGAAGAAACGTATCAAATATATGTATGAGAATGGCAATGCTAAATTCATCGAGATTCTTTGCCAGTCGAAGTCGTTGAGTGACTTTCTGAATAATGCAGAGTACATATCGACGATTTCTTCATATGACAGAACTATGTTGAAAAAGTTCCAGAAAGTTGTAAAGAATGTGCAGGCGCAGGAAGAAGTCCTGAAAAAAGAGAATGCCGAACTGGAAAAGATGCAGGATAATCTGATCGCAAAGCAGAGTACTGTAAAACAGATGCTTTCGGATAAGAAGAATGAGATTGCCGGAATCCAAAAGGATATTAAAAAGAATGCAAGCAAGCTGAGCGCGCTTGAACAGGCAGCGGCAGATGCTGCAAGAAAGAAGCAGGAAGCAGCGAGTTCTTATTCATCCGGAGCGGGTGCGTCTGTCGTATCCGGTAATGGAACTTTCACACATCCTTGTCCGGGATACAGTCGCATATCCAGTTATTTCGGATATCGTGAACAGCCACTTGCCGGAGCCAGCACAAATCACAAAGGAATGGATTTTGCGGCGCCGACCGGTACACCGATTTATGCGGCGGCAGGAGGTACTGTAGTATCTGCCGGATACAGTGGCAAAGCCGGTAACCTGATCGTAATCAATCATGGGAACGGATTATCTACTTACTATATGCACTGCCACAAGATTTACGTCCGGGCAGGGCAGAAAGTAAGCAAAGGACAGAATATAGCAATTGTAGGAACAACGGGTAATTCAACAGGACCACACCTGCATTTCCAGGTTATGTCCGGCGGAGTACCGGTGAACCCGTTGAAATATTTATAGAATAGGACTGACGATTGTGGAACATAAAAAAGGATTTATAAAAGGGGCGCTTGCGGGCGCCCTTCTGACATTATTAGTTGTGAGCCTTGCAGCCTGTGGACTGCAGCATATCAATGAAGGAATCATATCATCTGATACAGAGACGAAGTTATCTTATTTGAAAAAACTGATTGATGAGACATATCTGCATGACGTAAAAGAGAAAGATCTCAATGAAGGCATTTACAAAGGCTATGTAGAAGGACTGGGGGACCAGTATTCTGCTTATTACGACAAAAAGGAAACAAAAGAGTTGTCGGAAAGCCTGGATGGTTCTTTCAGTGGTATCGGTGCTGTTATGACGCAGGATGCCAGCAGCGGAGTGATCACGATCACACAGGTATACGATGATTCGCCGGCAAAGAAAGCAGGAATTAAGGCTGGAGATATCTTGTACCGAGTAGAAGAGAAAACGGTGACAGGAAAAGATCTGGACAAAGTTGTTTCGTGGATCAAAGGTAAAAAAGGAACAAAGGTCAATCTGACACTGCTTCGTGGAACGAACAGTGATAAGATTAAAGTGACAGCTACACGTGACGTGATCAATGTTGAGACAGTGAAATATAAAGTGCTGGAAAATCAGATTGGATATATTTCCATTTCAGAGTTTGATTCTGTGACAGGTGCTCAGTTCGCAAAAGCATTGAAACAGCTGCAAAAGAAGAATATAGAAGGACTGGTCGTAGATTTAAGAAACAATCCGGGAGGAAGTCTCTCTACGGTGTGTGATATTCTTGACAGCATCCTTCCAAAAGGACTGATCGTTTACACGAAGGATAAGAATGGAAAGAAAGAAGAATATACATCGGATGAAAAACACCGGTTAAACCTTCCGATGTCTGTGCTGGTAAATGGTCAGAGCGCAAGCGCATCAGAGATTTTTGCCGGAGCAGTACAGGATTATGGCAAAGCTGAGATTATAGGAACACAAACTTACGGAAAAGGTGTGGTACAGAATCTGTTTGATCTGAAAGATGGCACCTGCGTAAAATTAACGACATCCGAGTATTTTACACCGAAGGGCCGCAACATTGACGGCAAAGGAATCACGCCGGATGTAAAGATCGAATATAAATATAATGCCAAAGATCCAAAGGCAGACAATCAGCTTGATAAAGCGGTGTCTGTTGTAAAAGACAAAATAAAATAATCGATGAAAATAAAGGGAATGCTTTTTTGGCATTCCCTTTTAACATGCCATGTGATAGAATAAAAACGAAAATTTTTCTAAATGAAATCCTGGGAAATCATTTCCGGAAGAAAGGATTATAGATATGACAGTTTTAATTAAAAATGGACATGTTGTAGATCCACTCACAAAAAAAGATGGAGTATACGATGTGTTGGTAGAAGGAAAGAAAATTCAGAAAATTGCAGAGAAGATCGATGAGAAAGCGGACAGAGTGATCGATGCAAGAGGAACTTATGTGTTGCCGGGATTTATTGATCTGCATGTACATCTCAGAGATCCGGGACTGGAATACAAGGAAACACTGGAGACAGGCGGAAGAGCGGCGGTACACGGTGGTGTGACGACAATCTGTGCGATGCCGAATACGAAACCGGTGATCGACAGCCGGGAGAAAGTAGAAGCTGTGCATGAAAGAGCCGTGAAAGAATCACCGGCACATGTTATCCAGCTTGGCGCAGTTACCTGTGGACAGGAAGGAAAAGAACTGGCTGATATTGCAGGAATGGCAGCGGCAGGATGCCATGCGATCAGTGAAGACGGCAAATCTGTAATGAATGCATCTTTATACCGTAAAGGGATGAAAGAAGCGAAGAAGGCAGGAATCAGTGTATTTGCACACTGCGAGGACATTACCATGGTCGAAGGAGGCGTGATGAATGCAGATGAGAATGCGAAGCGTCTCGGACTTAAGGGAATCACAAACTCTGTAGAAGATGTGATCGTTGCAAGAGATATCCTGCTGGCGAAAGAGACAGGCGTACGTCTGCATCTGTGCCACTGCTCTACAAAGGACAGTGTGACGATGGTAGAGATGGCGAAAAAAGAAGGACTTCCGGTAACGGCAGAAGTATGTCCGCATCATTTTATACTGACTTCAGATGATATCAAAGAAGATGATGGAAACTTCAAGATGAATCCGCCGCTGCGCAGCAGAGAAGATGTTGAAGCGCTCCGCATGGGACTTAAGAATGGAATTATGGATGTGATTTCTACAGACCACGCACCACATTCTGAAGAAGAGAAGAACCGTTCCATTGAGAAAGCATCTTTTGGTATCGTAGGTCTGGAGACTTCGGCAGCGCTTACTTATACAGAACTGGTGAAGACAGGCGTGCTCAGTATTATGGACATGGCAGAGAAGATGAGTTATAATCCGGCGCAGATATTGGGGCTTACTGAAAAAGGAGCAGTGGCAGAAGGAAAGATTGCGGATCTTGTAATCTTTGATCCGGATGCTAACTATAAGATTGATAAGAATACATTCTTTTCCAAAGGGAAGAACACACCGTTTGACGGAAGAGAAGTATACGGCCGGGTAGAATATACACTGGCGGATGGTGAAATCGTATATGAGTATCAGGATACCAGAAAGGTGTAGTATGCAACAGCATGCAAGTGTTAGGGCAGAGTATCTTACGATGTGTAACAGTACAGAGAATATAGGAGGAATAAGAGGATGATCAACAAATTAGTAGCAAACATTAAGAAGACAGGGGCACCGATCGTAGTAGGGCTTGATCCGATGTTAAATTATATTCCGGAGCAGGTACAGAAAAAAGCATTTGCTGAATATGGAGAGACGCTGGAAGGTGCAGCAGAAGCAATCTGGCAGTTTAACAAAGCAATCGTAGATAATACTTATGATTTGATCCCGGCTGTAAAACCGCAGATTGCCATGTATGAGCAGTTTGGCATTCCGGGAATGCAGGCATTCAAGAAAACTGTAGATTACTGCAAAGAGAAAGGACTTGTAGTGATCGGAGATATCAAACGTGGCGATATCGGATCAACATCCGCAGCCTATGCAGTCGGACATCTTGGAAAAGTTGCAGTCGGAAGCAAGAGCTATGCAGCATTTGATGAAGATTTTGCAACAGTGAATCCATATCTTGGATCTGATGGTGTGAATCCATTTCTGGATGTATGTAAAGAAGAGAAGAAAGGAATCTTCGTGCTGGTTAAAACATCCAATCCATCCAGTGGCGAATTCCAGGATCAGAAGATCGACGGACGTCCGCTCTATGAACTGGTTGGAGAGAAAGTGGCCGCATGGGGCACAGAAGCAATGGGAGACGAATACAGCTATGTAGGAGCCGTTGTTGGAGCAACTTATCCGGAGATGGGTAAAGTACTGCGTAAGATCATGCCGAAAGCATACATTCTTGTTCCGGGATATGGTGCACAGGGTGGAAAAGGAAAAGATCTTGTACACTTCTTTAACGAAGACGGACTCGGTGCGATCGTGAACTCATCCAGAGGAATCATCGCTGCATACAAGCAGGAGAAATATGCAAAATTCGGAGCAGAGAATTTTGCAGATGCATCCAGAGCAGCAGTAGAAGACATGGTTGCAGATATCAAAGGAGCACTTGGTTAAGGAGAAAATAAATGGCTAAAATGGAAAAAGAACAGGCACGTGTCATCTCTCAGGAGATGCTGGCTGCCGGTATATACAGTATGTGGATTCAGACAAAGGCTGCAAAAAATGCAAAACCGGGACAGTTTATATCCATGTATACAAATGACGCAGGTAAATTATTGCCGCGTCCGATCAGTATTTGTGAGATAGACCGTGAGAGTGAGAAACTTCGTGTAGTATACCGGGTAACCGGAGAAAACACAGGTACAGAGCAGTTTTCAAAACTGCAGGCGGGGGATACAATTGATATTGTTGGATCTCTTGGCAATGGATTTCCGCTTGAGAAAGCAAAAGGGAAAAAAGTATTTCTGATGGGTGGAGGAATCGGAGTGCCGCCGATCTTACAGCTTGCTAAGGAAATGGAATGTGAAAAGAAGCGGATCATTGTCGGTTACCGGGATGCGCAGACATTTCTGAGAGAAGAGTTTGAAGCAAACGGAGAAGTTTATATTGCAACAGAAGACGGAAGTGTAGGAACAAAGGGCAATGTTATGGATGCAATCCGGGAAGCAGCTCTGGAAGCAGAGATTATTTACGCTTGTGGACCGGCTCCGATGCTTCGTGCGATCAAAGCATATGCAGCAGAAAATCAGATTGAATGTTATATATCTTTAGAAGAACGGATGGCATGCGGAATCGGTGCCTGTCTGGCGTGCGTCTGCAAATCAAAAGAAAAAGATGCACACAGCAATGTACATAACAAACGGATCTGTAAAGACGGACCGGTATTTCTTTCTACGGAGGTGGAAATCTAATGGACATGAGAGTGAATATTGCCGGAGTAGAATGGAAGAATCCGGTTACTGTAGCATCCGGAACGTTTGGATCAGGAGAAGAGTTTTCCGATTTTGTAGATTTGAATAAGTTAGGTGCAGTAACAACAAAAGGTGTGGCAAATGTACCGTGGTCCGGTAATCCGACTCCGCGTGTAGCAGAAGTATACGGCGGCATGATGAATGCAATCGGATTACAGAATCCGGGAATTGAGCTGTTCTGCGAGAGAGATATCCCGTTTCTTAAAAAATACGATACAAAGATTATTGTCAATGTCTGCGGACATGCACCGGAAGAGTATCTTGCAGTTGTAGAAAGACTTGCAGATGAACCGATCGACATGATGGAGATCAATATTTCCTGCCCGAATGTAAATGCAGGCTTTCTCGCTTTTGGACAGGATGCCGGTCATGTAGAAAAACTGACTGCCCAGATCAAGAAGATTGCAAAACAGCCGGTTATCATGAAACTGACACCGAACGTAACGGATATTACGGAGATTGCAAAAGCGGCAGAAGCAGGCGGTGCAGATGCAATTTCTCTGATCAATACATTAACAGGAATGAAGATTGATATTAACCGAAAAACATTTGCACTTGCAAATAAGACCGGGGGCGTGTCAGGTCCAATCGTGCATCCAATTGCTGTGCGCATGGTTTATCAGGCAGCACAGGCAGTGAAGATTCCGATCATCGGAATGGGGGGGATCCAGTCGGCGGAAGATGCGATTGAATTTTTACTTGCGGGTGCAAGTGCCGTTTCTGTAGGAACAGCGAATTTCTATCATCCGAATATCACAGAAGAAGTGGTTGACGGAATCCGTGCATATATGGAGAAGAATGGCTTTGATAAAGTTTCGGATATGGTAGGGATTGTAAAATAAAACGGATGTCGAAATATAGAAAAAAACAATAAATACCATACAAAAAAACAATTGGATTTTGCCGGAGGACAGCTTTATACTAAAAGAAGATGTAAATGTAGGAGGTAATGAAGTATGTCAATTACAGCTGAAACAGCGAAAGCGCATGCAAAAGACCCTGCAGTTCTTTGCTGCAGAGCAGAAGGTGGAATTACAATTGAACCGGCTAACCTGGAAGATCCGGCAATCTTTGATGAATTAGTAGATTCTGGATTATTAAATCTGGATGGATGTCTTACAATCGAGCAGGTACTGGGAGCAAAACTTACAAAGACAAGTGATTCTCTCTGTCCACTTACTGTAGACAACGTAGAAGGAATCAAAGAAGTTACAGAAGAAGTACCGGCTGAGGAAGCACCGGCAGAAGAAGCTGCAGTTGCTCCGGAAGTGAATGTAGAAGGTGCAGCAGTGACTGTAAAACATGGAAAGGTAGTTATTTCTATCAAAGAAGGAAAAGATATTTATCTTGAACTGCCAGTCTAGTATTAAAAAGGGATGTAAGAAAACTGTCGTACGTTTCGCGTACGGCAGTTTTTTTTGTGTCGCGTTTTCCACACGTTGCCTGTAAAGAAAAATTGTGTTATTATTTAGTATAATCTAAAAAAATAAGAGCAGAACTGTAAGAGCAAAACTGCTCATTCATACGGAGGATAGAAAGATGGAGAGCTACAAACAGGAATTTATTAAATTTATGGTAGAAAGCGATGTGCTGAAATTTGGAGAATTTACATTAAAGAGTGGAAGAAAGTCCCCTTTCTTTATGAATGCAGGAGCATATGTGACAGGCTCCCAGCTTAAGAAACTCGGAGAATACTATGCAAAAGCAATCCATGATACATACGGAGATGATTTTGATGTGTTGTTCGGACCGGCATATAAAGGTATTCCACTTGGGGTTGTAACTGCAATTGCATACAGTGAATTATATGGAAAAGAAGTACGTTATTGCTCTGACAGAAAAGAAGAGAAAGATCACGGTGCAGATAAAGGAAGCTTTCTTGGAAGCAAATTAAAAGACGGCGACCGTGTGATCATGATCGAAGATGTTACAACATCCGGTAAATCCATGGAAGAGACAGTTCCTAAGGTAAAAGGCGCCGCTGATGTTACAATCGTGGGACTTATGGTTTCTTTAAACCGTATGGAGGTTGGAAAAGGCGGAGAAAAATGCGCACTCGACGAGATCAAAGACTTGTACGGATTCGATACTGCAGCGATCGTTACAATGGAAGAAGTTACAGAGTGTCTGTATAACAAAGAGTGTAACGGAAAAATTGTGATCGATGATACATTAAAAGCAGCAATTGACGCATATTATAAACAATATGGAGCGAAATAATAACGGAGGATTTCACTATGAATGAGAAGATATATAAATCCATGACTTTTGCAGGAGTTTCTAATATTGCAGTTGGAGTTATCGTAGCAGTGGTAGGTGTTGTCACGGGAATTATTACGATCATTAGCGGTGCCCGTCTGCTGAAAGAGAAGAAGAAGCTTACATTTTAAGCATGGACAGATAAATAAGGGGAGTGTACAAAGTGAATTCGGGCAGTAGAAAGAGAATTCGTATATTAGGGAAGATATTATTCGTATTATATATTATTTTTATTATCTATTTCCTGCTTTTTTCTGACTGGTACGGACGTACCGGTCAGATGCAGGAGTATCATTATAATCTCGTATTATTTAAAGAAATTAAAAGATTCTGGTATTATCGGGATCAGGTAGGCATGTTTGCAACATTTACGAATCTGTTTGGAAATGTTGTGATTTTTATTCCGTTTGGATTTTTTATGCCGATGGCAAGCAAACACAGAAGTTTTCTGGCTACATTGTTTTACAGTTTCGGGTTGAGCTTGTGCGTTGAAAGTTTTCAGCTGATCACGAAAGTCGGATGTTTTGATGTGGATGATCTGTTGCTTAATACGCTTGGCGGTGTGGCAGGATATCTGATATTTATCATCTGTGTGGCACTAAGGAGGATACATGGTCGTAAAAAATAAACAGAAAAGAAAAATGATGCGGACCAGATTCGGACAGTCACCAAGGAGACATTCCAGAAAAGGAATGAAATCATGTATACTTGCAGCGCTGTCATTTCTGCTTCTGGTTTTTATGATCTGGATTTCATTTTGTTTAAAAGGAAATGTAAATATCCTGGTCGGTTTTGCAGGACTGTTTACTATGGTGATGGCAGGATATGGCATTTATCAGGGCGTTACAGGACTGAGAGAAAGAGATAAAAATTACATTACGTGCAAAGTGGGAATTGCAGTCTGCAGCGCACTTTTCCTTGGCATGTGCGCAATATTTATCAGGGGGCTTGTTTAGATGGTGGAAGAAAGATACAATCTGGTGGTAGACAGAATTGGCGATATTAAGGAAGAAAGAACGGTGGATGTGAAGTTCCGTGACTATTTTGTAAAAGTTGCGGAATTTATTCATCTTATTGATGGGACGAAAAAGAAAATAGAGGATCATACATTTGATGGGATGCAGATAGAAGAACTGGCTGCATGGAACAAGAAGCTTTACAGCGATATCCTTCCGGAACATTACCGGGAGAGCTATGCAAATCCGGATTATGCGGTGGCGCAGCTTGGAGAAGCGTATGGAAGCACACTCAGTGCGCTGTATGCGGAAATACGTGCAGCAATCGTGTATGTATATGAAAAGAAAACAGAATATTTAGATATTCTGTTTGAACTTTTTATAGAGGTATATAATCAGTTCGAGGAAGAAGAAATGCCGGAGCCACATGTGTTAAAGGAGATCCTGTACTGGTACGCCAGCGATTACTGTGATGTTTTTGTGGCAGACCGCATCCATGAGCAGGTAGATGCTACACAGTCTTTTGCAGCAGATCTAATCCTTGGAAGTGATCTTGCAGATCTTCGTTATCTGTATCGCTTTGGAGAGTATATCAGTGACAGTGAGCTGACAACTGCAAAATATCTGTTGTCACTGGATGAAACAACAATTCAGAAGATGGCAGATGTATACACAGAAGGATACCGGATCGGTTTTGTGAATACCGGAAAAGATCTGTCTAAGAAAAAGACGGTCAATATCCGTTATGTATTAGGCTTTGAACGTGTTGTCAAAAAAGCAATTGAGAATTTTGATAAAATGGGGCTTAAGCCGGTTATTTACCGGAGTGGTGTCAGCATGCTGACGAAGAGACAGCATTTGAAGATTGGATACTATGGAGCTATTGCAAATAAACAATATGAGTATGATCACAGAAATGACCAGGCGTTATTTTTGGATAAGAAATTTGTGGAACGCAAATTAGAAGTGATCGCGACTACTTACGAACATCTGAAAGAAGAAGCGGGAGCTTTTGCAGGACCGGCATGCATAGAGATGTTTGGAGAAGTTCCGTTTGTGCCGGAGCAGAAAGAAACAGCTCTGAAATTAAGCGAGAAACAGCAGGAGTTGTCCGTATTTTTTGACGGACGTCAGAGTCGGCTTACGAACACTTATATTCCGGGAGATGAGAGAAGTTTTACGATCATTGCGTATCCGGTGCCGGAGATCGGAGAAGATTACGAGGAGATATTCCAGGAGATTATCCGGATCAATACGCTGGATGCGGGATTGTATGAACAGGTTCAGCAGACACTGATCGATGCACTGGACCGAGGAGAGTCCGTGCATATCTGCGGGGAAAATGGGAACCGTACTGACCTTACTGTACAGCTACACACGCTGAGTGATCCGGAAAAAGAGACAATTTTTGAAAACTGTGTTGCTGATGTGAACATTCCGGTGGGAGAAGTATTTACATCACCGGTACTGGAAGGAACAAACGGTGTACTGCATGTGAGCAAAGTTTATCTGAATGAGTTACAGTACAAAGATCTGGAAATTACATTTTCCAATGGAATGGTTGCAGATTACCGGTGTAGCAATTTCGAACGCGAGCTGGAGAATAAGGAATATATCCGGGATAATGTTTTGTATCGTCATGACACACTGGCACTTGGAGAATTCGCAATCGGAACAAATACGACTGCTTATCAGGCGGCAAAAAAATATGGCATTGAGGATAAAATGCCGATTCTGATCGCAGAGAAGATGGGACCACATTTTGCAGTGGGGGATACCTGCTATAGTTGGTGTGAGGATATAGCGGTTTACAATCCAAATGGGAAAGAAATCATAGCAAGAGATAATTCGGTCTCAATCCAGAGAAAAGAGGATTTGGGAAAGGCGTACTATCACTGCCATACAGATATTACCATTCCGTACGAAGAACTTGGAAAGATCGAAGTAAATAAAAAAGACGGCGGTCATATTTTACTTCTGGAACATGGAAGGTTTGTTCTGCCGGGTACGGAGATTTTAAATGAGCCATTGAAAAATATAGATAAATAATGTAATATTTTCAATAGTAGAAGAACAGAAAGGAAGAGAAAAATGCCAAAAGTAGGAATTGTGATGGGCAGCGACTCGGATTTAAAAGTAATGAGCAAAGCTGCAGCGATGTTGGAAAAATTAGGGATTGATTATGAGATGACGATTATCTCAGCGCACAGAGAACCAGATGTTTTCTTCGACTGGGCGAAATCCGCAGAAGGAAAAGGAATTAAAGTAATCATAGCAGGTGCAGGTATGGCAGCACATCTTCCGGGAATGTGTGCGGCATTATTCCCGATGCCGGTTGTAGGAGTGCCGATGTCAGGTAAGAACTTGGCGGGTGAAGATGCACTGTTTTCAATTGTACAGATGCCACCTGGAATCCCGGTTGCCACAGTAGCAATTGATGGTGGTATGAACGCAGCAATTCTTGCAGCTAAGATTCTTGCAGTTTCAGACGCAGAGCTTCTTGAAAAGCTTAAAGCTTATACAACAGAGATGAAAGAGACAGTACAGGCAAAAGCTGCAAAACTGGATGAAATCGGATACGAAGCATATTTAAATAAATAAAACATACACAAAGGAGACGAGTTATGGATTACAAAAAAGCTGGTGTCGATATTGAGGCAGGTTATAGATCAGTAGAACTGATGAAGGAGCATGTAAAGAAAACAATGCGTCCGGAAGTTTTAGGCGGACTGGGAGGATTCTCAGGAGCATTTTCTCTTACAAAGATTAAAGAGATGGAAGAGCCGGTGCTCTTATCCGGAACAGATGGATGTGGAACAAAAGTGAAACTTGCCATGGTCATGGACAAGCATGATACGATCGGGATCGATGCAGTAGCAATGTGTGTCAATGATATTGCATGTGCAGGTGGAGAACCGTTATTTTTCTTGGATTATATTGCGTGTGGCAAGAATTATCCGGAGAAGATCGCAGCAATCGTAAGTGGTGTTGCAGAAGGATGCCTTCAGTCAGAGGCGGCGCTGATTGGTGGAGAGACAGCAGAGCATCCGGGACTTATGCCGGAGAATGACTATGATCTGGCTGGTTTTGCAGTTGGTGTCTGCGATAAGAAAGATATGATCACAGGGGAGAATTTAAAAGCAGGCGATGTACTGATTGGTATGGCGTCCAGCGGTGTACACAGTAATGGTTTTTCTCTCGTCCGCAAAGTTTTTGAGATGACAAAAGAATCTCTGGATACTTATTATGATGAACTTGGCAAGACGCTTGGAGAGGCGTTACTTGCTCCGACAAGAATCTATGTAAAAGCTTTAAAGAATGTGAAAAATGTCGGTGTAACAGTAAAAGCCTGCAGCCATATTACCGGTGGTGGATTTTATGAAAATATTCCTCGTATGCTCATTGACGGTATGCATGCAGTTGTAGAAAAAGACAGCTATCCGGTACCACCAATCTTCAAACTGCTTGCTGAGAAAGGCGATATTGAAGAGCAGATGATGTACAATACATACAATATGGGATTGGGTATGATCGTTGCAGTTGATCCGGCAGATGTTGATAAGACAATGGAAGCAATTAAGGCAGCAGGAGATGAACCGTATGTTGTAGGACATATTGAAGCAGGAGAAAAAGGAGTTACCTTATGCTAAATGTAGTTGTAATGGTATCCGGCGGAGGAACGAATCTTCAGGCGATCATTGACGCAGTTCATTCCGGCAAGATTACAAATACCCGGATTGCAGGTGTGATCAGCAATAATCAGAATGCATATGCACTGACAAGGGCAGAGGAGAATGGTATTGCTGCACAGTGTATTTCACCTAAGCAGTTTTCAGACAGAACAGAATTTAACAGGGCACTGCTTGATGTGGTTGATGCGATGGAACCGGATCTTATCGTGCTGGCTGGATTTCTGGTTGTAATTCCACCGGAGATGATCCGTAAATATGAACACCGTATCATTAATATACATCCGTCTCTGATCCCGTCTTTTTGCGGGACTGGATATTATGGACTGAAAGTACATGAAGCGGCACTTGCAAGAGGTGTGAAAGTGGTCGGCGCGACCGTGCATTTTGTGGATGAAGGAACTGATACAGGACCGATCATCCTGCAGAAAGCGGTGGAAGTACAGAATGGAGATACTCCGCAGATACTTCAGCGACGTGTGATGGAGCAGGCAGAGTGGCAGATCCTGCCAAGAGCGATTGACCTGATCGCTAATGGAAAAGTAAGTGTGACAGAAAGAATTGCAACAGTGAATGAATAAGTGGAGGACGAGAAGATGAATGTATTGATCGTAGGTAGTGGCGGAAGAGAACATGCAATTGCTTATTGTGTAGCAAAGAGTCCGAAGGCAGATAAGATATACTGTGTTCCGGGGAATGCAGGAATAGCACAGATTGCAGAGTGTGCGCCAATCGGAGCGATGGAATTTGACAAAATTGTAGCTTTTGCAAAGAAAAAGGACATCGATCTCGTTATCGTCGGAATGGATGATCCTTTGGTAGGCGGACTGGTAGATGCGCTGGAAGCAGAAGGTATTCGTACATTCGGACCAAGAAAGAATGCAGCAATTCTGGAAGGTTCAAAAGCATTTTCCAAAGATCTGATGAAAAAATACAATATTCCAACGGCTGCTTATGAGAATTTTACAGATCCGGATAAGGCACTTGATTATCTGAAGACAGCAAAGATGCCGGTTGTATTAAAAGCAGACGGATTGGCACTCGGAAAAGGTGTACTGATCTGCAATACACTGGAAGAGGCAAAAGAAGGCGTGAAGACGATTATGCTGGATAAGAAATTTGGCTCTGCCGGTAACGAAATGGTGATTGAAGAGTTCATGGTTGGACGTGAAGTCTCTGTCCTTTCTTTCGTAGATGGAAATACAATTAAGACAATGACTTCTGCACAGGATCATAAACGTGCAGGAGACGGAGATACAGGACTTAATACCGGCGGAATGGGTACATTCTCGCCAAGCCCGTTCTACACAAAAGAGGTAGAAGATTTCTGTAATAAATATATTTATCAGGCAACGGTTGATGCCATGAAAGCTGAAGGAAGACCATTTAAAGGTGTGATTTTCTTCGGACTCATGCTGACAGAAGCTGGTCCGAAAGTGTTGGAGTACAATGCCCGATTCGGAGATCCGGAAGCACAGGTTGTCCTGCCACGTATGAAGAATGATATTTTGGAAGTAGTAGAAGCCTGCATAGATGGAACGCTTGATCAGGTAGATCTGCAGTTTGAAGACAATGCAGCAGTATGTGTCGTTCTGGCAAGTGATGGATATCCGGTCAAATACGAAAAAGGAATTCCAATCCACGGTCTGGAAAAATTCGATGATGCAGACGGATATTATTGTTTCCATGCAGGGACGAAAGAAAACGATGGACAGATTGTCACAAACGGAGGACGTGTTCTTGGAATTACTGCAAAAGGAAAAGATTTAAAAGAAGCCCGTGCAAATGCTTATGCAGCAACAGAATGGGTAGAATTTGCAAACAAATATATGCGTCATGATATCGGTAAAGCGATTGACGATGCAATGTAAAATAAAATATAGTATTTATTAAAAACATAAAAGCCAGCTTCCGGTTAGCGGATGATGTGTCTCTGTATCAGGATACATCATCCGCTAACCGGAAGCTGGCTTCTTGTTATGGCGGCATCTGACGACCGCTAATCAACGAATAAAACTCACAGAGCGTGTTTTGACGTTAAACATATCAATATGTGCCCAGCTCACTTAAGTACTGGTCGATTTTTTTCAGCCGCTTCTCAATGCCCTTCACATGGTGGCTGATCGTATCAAGCAGTGCTTCACATGCAAACTGTGGTGCGACAAGAGAATTGAAAAAAGCATTGCTGTCAACCGGAACTGTAATCAGAACAGTGGCATAAGGTGCGAGAAGTGCACTTGGCTTGTCTGTGAAAAGAATAATCTGTGCGCCGGCATCACATGCCATCTGTACAGCAAGTTTATCCATGGAAGAGTACCTTGGAAAGCTGAATACGATCAGGCAGTCCTCTTTCGAAATATTACACATATGATCAATCGGGCTGATGGAAGCGGAAGAAGTGCTTTCCACTCCGCGTACCATATGCTTCAGGTACAGAAGAAAATAATCGCCCAGACATGCATTGCCGCGGGATGCAACGATATATTTGTGTCTGCTGTTGATAATAATATTTGCAGCTTCATCAAAAGCAGAAGTTGCATTCTGCGAAAAAATAGTATCCAGATTTTTCGTTGTATTTTTATAATGTCTTTTAATATAATCTGAATTAGTTTCCAATTTTGCCTGCTTGGCAACTCGCTGTGAAGGTACAGTAATGGAGCTGGAAATGCTCAGCACTTTATCCTGATAATCCTTTCGCAGGGATTTCTGGAATTCCATAAATCCACTGTAACCCAGAGAGCGGCTGAACCGTACGACAGAAGATTCGCTTACGCCAAGAGTGTCGGCGATATCCGTTGAAGTCATAAAGCAGGCATCGGCTGAATTGTCCAGAACATATTTGGCAATCAGCTTCTGCGTTTTTGTCAGAGTTGCATTATGTATTGTTTCTCTTAGTTCTTTCATAGTCTATTCCTCAGTTTTTTTACATATAAATAGAAATGAGATATTTCTAACTTAAATTTAATCATGAAAAGCCTAAATATGCAAGTGCAATTGTCGGTACAATTGACATATTATTAACGGAAATAAAACTTTCGTGAAATAAATAACTTTTATTGCATAATAGAAAGGCTTGTGTTAGTATAATTTTAGAGATAAATGAATAATATTCTTCATAAAAAAAGAAAGATGAAAAATATTATCCCGGAAACTAAAAAGAAACGACATCAGTAAAACAGGAGGTAGTAAAAATGAAAGTTGGATGCGTAAAAGAAATCAAAAACAATGAATTTCGTGTAGGTATGACCCCTAACAATGTAAAGAGTTACAAAAATGCAGGACATGAAGTTTATATCGAAAAAGGCGCAGGGGTTGGCTCCGGCTTTACAGACAAAGAGTATGAAGATGCGGGCGCAATCATGATTGATTCTGCAAAAGAAGTATGGGACACCGTTGAGATGATGATCAAAGTAAAAGAGCCTCTTCCGGAAGAATATCCATTATTCCATGAAGGCCTGATTCTTTATACATATTTACATCTGGCAGCGGACAAACCGCAGACAGATGCACTCCTGAATGGAAAAGTAAAAGGCGTTGCATATGAGACATTGATCGAGCGTGATGGAAGTATTCCGCTTCTTGCACCGATGAGCCAGATTGCAGGCCGTCTGAGTATTCAGGAAGGCGCGAAATACCTCGAAAAACGTTTTGGCGGAGAAGGTGTTCTCCTGGCAGGTGTTCCAGGTACACCAAAGGCTAATATTGTAATCTTAGGCGGTGGTTCTGTAGGAACGAACGCATGCAAGATCGCAGTAGGTATGGGTGCCAATGTAACAATCCTTGATATCAATTTAAAGAGACTTGCATATCTGGATGATATTTTTGGAGCAAGAATCCAGACACTTGCATCTAATGATTCCAATATCGAACATGCAGTAAAAGAGGCAGATCTTGTAATCGGTTCTGTTCTGATTCCTGGTAAATCTGCACCGAAGCTGTTTAAAAAAGCATATTTAAAAGAGATGAAACCAGGTGCTGTATTTGTTGACGTGGCAGTTGACCAGGGCGGATGCGGTGAGACAACAAAAGTTACGTATCATGATGATCCGATTTTTATTGAAGACGAAATCGTACATTACTGTGTAGGAAATATGCCTGGAGCAGTTCCGAGAACATCTACAATTGCGCTTACGAATGCAACATTAAGCTATGGACTTCAGATTGCAGGAAAAGGTCTGGAGCAGGCTTGTAAAGATAACGAAGTGATTTTCTCAGCAATTAATACATACGATGGAAAACTGACATGTAAGAACGTTGCAGACAGTTATGACTGCTACGAATATGCAGATATCCATACACTCGTATAAGAGAGAAATTTCCAAACTTAATTCCTTCAAAGTTGCGAAAGAGAGCTTACAGTTTTTATTGTAAGCTCTCTTTAATTGTGTTATAGTGGTTGTATAACAAAATGAAAAAGGTGATAATGTGCTGATAGAAGTTGATTTTAACAGCGATGAAGCAATCTATGTACAGTTGCAGAACCAGATCATTATGGGAATTGCAACAGAGATGATCAAAGAAGGTGATACGCTTCCGTCGGTCAGACGTCTTGCGGACAATATAGGGATTAATATGCATACGGTGAACAAGGCATATTCTATTTTAAAGCAGGAAGGCTTTATACAGCTTGACCGCAGACGAGGTGCTGTGATCGCCATTGACGTAGACAAAGCGAGAGCGCTTCTGAAGTTGGAAGAACAGTTAAGAATCCTTCTGGCAAAGGGATGCTGTAAGAATATAACCAGAGAAGAAGTTCATACTCTGGTTGATGAGATTTTTGATGAATACGGGAAAGGAAAGACAGAATGATTTATACAGAACAGGCAAAAGAGGCGCTTCGCCTGTCCAGGACAATTGCGAAGGAGCTGCATCATCCTTATATAGGAACTGAGCATTTACTGCTTGCATTACAGAAAGTATTTACAGGTGTTGCAGGACAGGTGCTGGCAATGAACCGTGTGGATGAAGAACGTCTCGTGCAGGTTATTAATGAACTTGTAACTCCGGTTGCAGGTATACAGACGATTGACAGCAGAAGTATTAAGAACAGTCCAAGATTGGAATTTGTGTTAGAAGAGAGTAAGATAGAAGCAGTGCGCGTGCATGCAGATAAGATAGGAACAGAACACATGCTCCTTGCGCTTGTGCATGATGCAGACTGTGTGGCGGCAAGAATATTGCAGACGTTAAATATCAGTCTGCAGAAGATATCGCAGGATATCTGGCTTGTATCCGGTGTTGATCCGAGAGAGATGATGGAGGATATGGCAGCAGATGCAGGTGGAAGAAAGGATTCCGTGCTGGATCAGTATGGAACAGATCTGACACTGCGTGCAGAAGAAGGCAAATTAGATCCGGTGATCGGACGAGAGAAAGAGATTGAGCGTCTGATGGAGATCTTAAGCAGAAGAACAAAGAACAATCCGTGCCTAGTCGGCGAACCGGGTGTAGGAAAGACCGCAGTGATCGAAGGTCTTGCAGCCCGAATTGCTGCAGGAATTGTTCCGGAAAGTATGAAGAACAGGCGGATCTATACGATGGATCTTGCGGGAATGCTTGCAGGCACGAAGTACCGCGGAGAATTTGAAGAACGTATGAAACGGCTGATTCGTGAAGTAGAGAATGCTGGAGATATCATTTTATTTCTGGATGAAGTGCATACGATCATTGGCGCAGGCGGCGCAGAAGGTGCGATGGATGCTTCTAATATTTTAAAACCATCGCTTGCGAGAGGAGAACTGCAGCTTATTGGTGCAACAACGATTTCTGAATATCGCAAATATATAGAGAAAGATGCTGCATTGGAGCGCAGATTCCAGCCGGTTACGATTGAAGAGCCGGATGAGAAGAAGTGCACAGAGATTTTAAAAGGATTAAGAGCCGGCTATGAGAAGCATCATCAGGTAGAGATTGATGAAGAAGCGCTGGATGCTGCGGTGAAGTTATCTGAGCGCTATATCAGTGATCGCTTTTTGCCGGATAAAGCCATCGATGTTCTTGATGAAGCGTGCGCGAAAGTACGGTTGCGTGGATTCAAGGCACCGGCATCTGTATATGATCTGGAGGAACGTCTTGTAAAAGTAAAGACAGATCTGGAAAATGCGATCCGCAGCGGTGATATGTCGGAAGCCAGAGAGAAGAACCAGGAAAAAGAGCAGATCCAGAGGAAATTAGAACGGACGCAGGAGCGCTTCCGGCGGAAGAATAAGGAAAGTAAATTTACTGTCACAGAAGATGATGTTGCAGATGTTGTAGCTGAATGGACAAAGATCCCGGTACACAGACTTAAGGAAGAAGAAAGCGTGAGACTTAAGAAGCTGGAGGCAACGCTTCATAAACGTGTAGTCGGTCAGGAAGAAGCCGTTACGGCGGTGGCAAAGGCAGTAAGACGTGGACGTGTCGGTTTGAAAGATCCGAACCGCCCGATCGGTTCATTCTTGTTCCTCGGACCAACTGGTGTAGGAAAGACAGAGCTTTCAAAAGCGCTGGCAGAAGCAATGTTTGGAAGTGAAGAGTCTATGATCCGGGTAGATATGTCCGAATATATGGAAAAACACAGCGTGGCAAAACTAATCGGATCTCCACCGGGATATGTCGGGCATGAAGATGGTGGTCAGTTGAGCGAGCAGGTGCGCAGACATCCATATTCGGTTGTATTGTTCGACGAAATTGAAAAAGCGCATCCGGATGTATTTAATATATTGTTACAGGTTTTAGATGATGGACATATTACAGATTCACAAGGAAGAAAAGTAGATTTCCGTAATACCGTGATTATTATGACATCGAATGCCGGAGCACAGGCAATCATTGATCCGAAGAAGCTTGGATTTAATGTGAAGGAAAATGCGGCCGATGATTATAAGCGGATGAAAGATAATGTCATGCGTGAGATCAAACTGATCTTCCGCCCGGAATTTTTGAACCGTATTGATGAGATTCTCGTGTTCCATCCGCTTGGAAAAGCAGAGATCAAGAAGATTGTCGGAATGATGTGCCGCGAACTTACGAAGCGTGCGAAAGAACAGCTTGGAATTAAACTGACGATCCGTGAATCTGTGAAAGAGTATATTGCAGAAACGGGAATGGATCAAAAATATGGTGCAAGACCGCTCAGAAGAGCGGTACAGAACCAGCTGGAGGAACCGCTGGCAGAAGCACTTCTGAATGGAGAAGTAAAAAAAGACTCCGAAATAGTAGTCGGAATGTCTAAAAAAGAAATAAAATTTATCCCAAAAGCTACAAAATAAAAATGTTTTGATATATAATAGGGATACGAAAGAAGAACTGTAGGAGGACACATGAAATGGCAGCTGTGAAAGAATTATTAAGAGCTGAGAATGATGGAACATTAAGCTTTGGAGATTATACATTAGGGAGTAAGACCAAACTGGACGGTTTTGAATTTCAGGGAGACATTTACAAAGTAAAGACATTTTCTGAGATTACCAAACTGGAGAAGAACGAAATGTTCGTATATGAATCCGTACCGGGAACAGCAGTTACGAATTTTAATGCATCTGAACAAGTCGTTACATTTTCTGTATCAGCAATGCAGGATGTTCAGTTTACACTGGAACTGGAGGCAGATACCGAGTATGTAGTATATCTGGATGATGTGAATGTTGGAGATATGAAGACGAATCTGAGTGGTAAGCTGAGCGTCAGCGCTGAACTGGAACCAGAGCGTTCGATGGAAGTTAAGATCATTAAAAAATAATCCCGACCGATTATTGATATTGATGGAAACAAAGTGAAACAGAAAAGTCAAAAAGGGCTGCGAGAGAGCAGCTCTTTTTTTACCAAATTGTAGGAGCGTTAGAATGGCAAAAGCAAAGAAGAGTGTATATTTCTGTCAGAACTGTGGGCATGAAGAGTCAAAGTGGCTTGGGCAGTGCCCGATGTGTAAGGAATGGAATACATTTGCAGAAGAAAAGGTAGTATCGATAAAAGGACAGAAAAGTTCGGGGGAAAAACAGGTACAGGCAGTAACTTTGTCGAGTGTGACAACAGACGAAGATGAGAGAATGAAAACAGAACTGGTAGAACTGGACAGGGTGCTTGGCGGAGGAATTGTGCCAGGATCACTGGTCCTGGTTGGCGGAGATCCAGGAATTGGTAAATCGACATTACTTTTACAGGTTTGTCAGAAACTTTCTGCAATGAATAAAAAGGTGTTGTATATTTCAGGAGAAGAATCTCTGAAACAAATAAAACTGCGTGCGAACAGGATGGGTGAATTTTCAGAAAATCTTTATCTGTTATGTGAGACAAGTCTGAATCTGATCCAGACGGCAATCGAACGGGAAAAGCCGGATGTGGTAGTGATTGATTCTATACAGACAATGTACAATGAAGAGATTGGATCGGCGCCGGGGAGCGTTTCGCAGGTGCGGGAATCTACGAACGTATTTATGCAATTGGCAAAAGGTATGAATATTGCGATTTTTATTGTCGGTCACGTGACAAAAGAAGGTACAGTTGCAGGACCAAGAGTTCTGGAGCACATGGTAGATACCGTACTTTATTTTGAAGGGGACAGACATGCTTCTTACAGAATACTTCGAGGAGTAAAAAACAGATTTGGCTCCACGAATGAAATTGGCGTGTTTGAAATGAGAAAAGAAGGCCTTGTAGAAGTTGAGAATCCGTCAGAATTTATGTTGAGCGGCAAACCGGAAAATGCATCGGGATCGGTTGTTGCCTGTGCAATGGAAGGGACAAGACCAATGCTGATGGAAATTCAGGCGCTGGTTTGTAAAAGTAACTTTGGAATGCCGAGAAGAACGGCAGCAGGAATTGACTATAACAGAGTGAATCTGCTGATGGCGGTTCTGGAAAAAAGAGTCGGATTGCCGTTATCCGGGTATGATGCGTATGTAAATATTGCCGGAGGAATCCGTATGAATGAGCCGGCAGTAGATCTTGGAATTATAATGGCAGTTGCGTCAAGTTATAAAAATCGTCCTGTAAGTGAAGATACGATTGTGTTTGGTGAAGTTGGGCTCAGTGGTGAGGTGCGTGCAGTAACCATGCCTGAACAGAGAGTTGTAGAGGCTAAGAAGCTTGGATTCAAGGTGTGCGTGGTCCCGGAAGTGTCGTTGAAATCAATTGGTAAAGTAGAAGGAATAGAAGTAATTGGCGTAAAAAGTGTAAATCAGACGATGAACTTATTGTAAGAAATAATTATCAGAATATTCGGAATTGAAGAAATTATAAAAACATTATTGACAATTATGAATTGTAGTGGTATTCTAATATAGCTGTCGCGTGAGGCAAACCTGAGAAGCGTAGATGTCACACGGAAGACAACAAAGAAA
>NZ_QUKZ01000018.1:0-32590 GCF_003481355.1 Dorea sp. OM07-5
GAAGTGAAAGAACTTCCCTTGGAAACTAAAACAACTGTCGAGACGGTTGTATTGATGTCAAAGGTGAACCCAGGCAAGTAAGAATAATGTGGTAAATTAAAGGCTTTTCAGAGAGCTATCGTTAGTGAGTACGATTAGCTGCTGGAAAGCCTTTCTTTTTATGTGAAGTAATGACTTTGTGAAAACTGGTCCATAATGCAGGGTTGACACTAGGGGATAGATAACAAGAGAAAATGAACCCTGGGGTTCACCCTATAACGATAGTAGAAATAAGAAAAACAGCGACCGGAGAGTTGGTATCCGGTCGCTGCAGGTTGATTAAAGCTCAGGCATTTCTGGAAGGACGATATGCAAAAGGAGAATCCGGACAAAATGCAGGTCCAGGAGGCGGAATGCCAGATGGAAATGGTCCGGATGGAAACGAAATGCTGGAATCTTATGAAAGTGATATCGCCTCTATCGAGGATGGTGACAAATACGGAAATAATATTGTAGACCTGTATAATCCAATCAACTATATTGGAGATGAAGATACAGAAAGCCCGACATGGACCAGAATTGTAATGGGTGCATCCGAAAGTGATATGTCGCTATTTGCGTCTATGAACATGCAGATTGCATGGCTTAACAGCAGAACAGATGTCAGACTGGAATGGCAGTGGGATGGTGGACATGTTCCGTCTGAAATTTTTGGGGAATCACTGACACTTTATGTTGATGAAATGTATGGACAATATGTGGAAGGAGCTGCGGAAGTAACAAAAGCAGCAGCGCAGACTCAGACAGAAAACGGAACTGCCACAGAAACAACAGGAACCAGTAAAGCAACTCCGGGGTTTGATGTTATGGATTATGGGCAGGAAACCTATGAATTTGGTTCTTCGACACAGGATGCGAGACACTTTGACAAGTATGTGTTGAAGGTACTGCAGGAAGATGCGGAAACCTTAAGTGAACTGTTTAATTCTGAAGAAAAATAACAGTAAACTTACGTCAGTATGAGTATAGGAAGGTTAAGAAGCAGATATGAAGATTATATCCAGTTATGACGTAGAATTGCGAAAACAGAATATCCCGATCCGCCAGACACTGGATATTTATCGTTCTGCGGTCAGCTGCCTGATTGAGATCTATGCCCAGACATGGGATGAACTGGCAGTGATCACGGAACCTAAAAAACGTTTCAATACCGACTTAAAAGAACTATTTTCAGAAATGGAACTCTTAAGAGCAGCATAAACACAGGCAGATATACAGCGGACTACCTGTGGTGTGGGAATCTGCCATATCTGGCATGGAAAAAGGCGCATGACTGCACATATCCTAAGTTACAGGCGTATCCGCCGATATTTAGCCTTGTCGCTTAAAGCGACCGAGGAGCATGTGACTTTAGCCATGTGATATCCACGGAGAGAATATCATTTTCAACTAACAATTCGGTAATGTTCATAAAGAACTGACGGTATACGAATAAGATTATGCAGCGTAATATTTATTATATTGAATGTATAAATTGATTTACATAGAACAATGCAGCCCCGATAGCAGGAGTGTATTGTCCATTTGTGCCAACAAAAATGTGCTCTTTGTTTAATGCGAATGGTGAGGAAACATTGATATGTTTAGTCAGGTAGGCAATGTCGTCCTCTAAAAAATATGGTGCCAGATAACCACTGATGATAATAGGCGCATCAATAATTAAATTAAGGTTTTTCATGGCAAAGGCCAGGTGATGGAGATAATCTTTCCAGATTTGTGTAAGCTGGGGAGATTTTTTTTCGCGTAAAAGAGAGAAAAAGTCTTTTATATTCATACCGGCAGCCTGTTCCAGAGCGTTGGCGGAACAGTAAGTTTCCAGACAGCCGCGGTTTTCGCAATAACAGAGCGGTCCATCTGGATTAATACAGATATGTTCGATCGTGCCGCTGTGCATAGAACTTCCCTGATGAATCTGGTGGTTTGTGATGATAGCGCCTCCGAGATTACGATTCAGTAGAAAGACAACGGCGCTGTCAAGTTCCGGGTGTTTCCATAATTCCAGAAAGGCAGCAGACTTTGAATCATGTTCCAAATAACATGGATAAGGCAGATAACGGGAAAAGTCCTCCAGTATCATGCCTGTATTGTTCATGATATTTCCATACAGCACAGTAGAGTGATCAGGGGAGGTGATTCCTTGTGTAGCGATGGAAACACCAAGTATCTTTTCTTCATCATACTGATTTGTGGCAATGAATTCTTTGATTTTATCGGTGACCTGCTTATAGTAATCCGGCGTGTTGGAATATGGAAATGGAATGGTATTGGTATAGAGTGCATTTCCGTACAGGTCAACGGCAGTGATATGGAACATATTCTTTAAAATACCAATGCCAATGGAAATTCTGAAGTCAGATACAATCTGAATCGCATTTGCTTTTCTTCCGCCGGTGGATTCGAAATATCCATTTTTTTCTATTAAGCCATCCTGCTCTAACAGGTTCAGATTCTGGCTTACGGTGGACAATCCCATCTGTAAATCCTGAACGATCTGGCGCTTGGATGTTGTTTTTTTTCTGTAGATGTATTGATAAACTTTTGATCTGTTTATTTTTTTTACGCTGATATTGGTTAAACCTTTTTCACTCATAAGATTCTCCTGATTCTGTTATTGTAGCTGTTTTATAAATTATATATTTGATATAGTCTGGCAGAGCGCAAAAACTTGCCAGATTTTCTGGATTATATTATTTCCTGAATTGTTATAGATAGAGTTAAGTTCTAACTTTATGTATATTGTAGTATATAGAAAGTGAAAATGCAATAACGATAATAAGAACAGTAATGGTCAATATAACTGGTAAAAATACACAAAATAAGATTGAAAAAATTATACTTTTTGTCAATAGACTTTTAGATAGGGAGGATATATACTCGACTTACAGTTAAGATATAAACGTAAGTTTAAAACATAACAAAAAGAAAACAAGGAGGATATATCATGAAATTATCACTGAATGGAATCAAAGAACAGGAAGCATGGGAAAAGGCCGGAATCACTCTGCCAGGTTATGATGTAGAGGCTGTTTCTGAGAAAGCGAAGAAAGAACCTGGTTGGGTACATTTCGGAATCGGAAATATTTTCCGTGTATTTATCGGTGGTATTGCTGACGGCCTTCTGGAAGAGGGCGTGCTTAACCGTGGCATTACATGTATAGAGACTTTTGATTATGATGTAGTAGACAAGATTTATGATCCATATGACAACCTGGGATTAAGCGTAATCCTGCATGGTGATGGAACACGTGAATACAAAGTAATAGGAGCTCTTGCAGAAGCAGTAAAAGCACAGTCTTCAGACCCGGCACACTGGAATCGGCTGAAAGAAATCTTTACCAGCAAATCCCTGCAGATGGTTTCCTTTACAATCACAGAGAAAGGTTACGCATTACAAAAAGCTGACGGGACATGGTTTCCGTTTGTAGAAGCTGATATCAAAAATGGTCCGGATAAAGCAACAGGTGCAATGGCAGTTCTGGTTGCGATGCTTTATGAAAGATATAAAGCAGGCAGATATCCAATTGCTCTGGTTTCCATGGATAACTGCTCACAGAATGGTGCGAAACTTCGTGAATCTGTACTGACTATGACAGAAGAGTGGAAGAAAGTCGGATTCGTAGATGAAGGATTCGTAAATTATGTAAGTGATGAGAAAATTGTTGCGTTCCCATGGACGATGATCGATAAGATCACACCTCGTCCAAGCGAGCAGATCGCAGCGGACCTTGAGAATCTTGGCGTTGAGAATATGCAGCCGGTTATCACAAGTAAGAAAACATATATTGCACCATTTGTTAATGCAGAGAAACCGCAGTATCTCGTAATTGAAGATAACTTCCCGAACGGCCGTCCGGCTCTGGAGAAAGGTTTCGGTGTATATATGGCTGACAGAAATACGGTTAACCTTTCTGAGCGTATGAAAGTAACAGTATGTCTGAACCCTGTACATTCTGCAACAGGTCCGCTGGGTGTGGTTCTTGGATATGATCTGTTTGCGCATATGCTGAACACAAACGAAGATATGATGAAGATGGCGCGTATGATTGCTTATGATGAAGGTCTTCCGGTAGTCGCAAACCCGGGAATCCTTTCTCCGCAGGCATTTGTGGATGAACTTTTTAATGAGCGTTTCCCGAATGAGTATTTGGGAGATACAAACCTTCGTCTGGCCGTAGATGTATCTCAGATGGTTGGTATCCGATTCGGTGAGACAATTAAAGCATATGTAGCGAAATTCGGAGACGCCTCCAGACTGACAGCTATTCCTTTGGGAATCGCAGGATGGCTTAGATATATGCTTGGTGTGGATGATGAAGGAAATAAATTTGAACTTGCACCAGACCCAATGAACGAGGAACTTCAGGAACAGTTTAAGGATATCGTAGTAGGAAAAACGGAGACATTCAAAGATCAGCTCAAACCGATCCTTTCCAATGAGCGTCTGTTCTTCACTGACCTTTACAAAGATGGAGTTGGTGAAAAGATTGAAGAAATGTTCCGCGAAATGCTCGCAGGACCTGGGGCTGTAAGAGCAACAATACATAAATATGTTGGCTAATTGCAGGTATAGTGATAATGAAAAAATCGGCGTCTTACAAAATTATGTAAGTATGCCGAGGACTCGAAGTGATTGAGAAACTTTTGAATATAAAATGTAATAGAAGTAGAGGTTCAGGAGGAAAAAGAAAATGACAGAAGCGGTATTTGTGGCGGAGCCATCAAGGCTGTTGATTGCGGCAGCAGTCGGAATAGTATTATTATTGCTGCTTATTATCAAATTTAAAATTCACCCGGTATTATCCCTGTTGATTTCAGCTTTGTTTATTGGGCTCGGAGCCGGAATGCCAGTTCCAACTCTGGTCAGCACAGTAGAAAAGGGTGCCGGTGAAACACTGCAGGGAATCGTGTTACTGATTGGTCTGGGTTCTTTGTTGGGCGGAATTCTGGAAGTATCGGGTGGTGCGCAGTGTGTTGCACAGACACTGGTAAATAAATTCAGCGAAAAGAAGGCAGGAATCGCACTTGGAATCACAGGACTGGTAGTTGGCACTACGGTATTTTTTGAGGCAGGCGTTGTGATTTTGATTCCGCTGGCATTTGGGCTTGCAAAGAAAACAAAGAAATCTACCTTATGTTATGTAATTCCGTTGCTGGCAGGTCTTGCAACAGGCTTTGCATTTATCCCGCCATCAGCCGGGTCTGTACTTGTTGCAAATATGCTGAATGTTGACCTGGGAGTTATGATCGCAGTAGGTGTACCTGTAGGAATCCTTTCCCTGCTCTTTGCCGGAATTTTGTGGTCAAATTTTATCGGCAGTCGTATTAGCACAGGACTTCCATCAAATATTCAGGAAGTCAGGGTGGAAGAGGAGGCAAATCTTCCGGCATTTTCTACAGTATTATGTATCATTCTTGTTCCGCTGGTTTTGATCCTTCTGAGTACCATTTCCACTTATGTTCCGGGAATTGATGCAGTACGTCCGGTATTGGAATTCCTCGGAACACCTTTTGTAGCCTTGATTATTGCAGTATTATTTGCAATGTATTTTCTTGGAAAAAGACAGGGATATGATGGAGAACAGTTAAAGAAGATCATGGACCGTTCACTTCGTCCTACAGGTCAGATTCTTCTGGTTATCACTGGAGGAGGAATTATCCGCTGGATTTTACAGGATTGCGGCATGGGCGATATCATTGGACCTGCACTTGAGAAAAGTGGACTTCCACTGATACTTGTAGCTTTTCTGATTGCGGCCTTGATTCGTGCCTCTGTAGGTGCGGCGGTAGTAGCTATGACGATGGCAGCGGGAATTATGGCGGCTATGCCGGGAGTTGCAGGATTATCTCCGGTTTATCTGGCGGCTATGGTCTGTGCGATTAACGGCGGTGCTACGGCATTCAGCCATGTCAATGATTCTGGCTTCTGGCTGGTAAGTTCTCTGCTGGAGATAGATGAAAAGACAACATTGAAATCATGGACAATGATGGAAACGATTATAGGACTTACAGGTCTGATCTGTGCAATTGTGATCAGCCTGTTTGCTTAGGGGGAGACAGATGATTGCAAAAGTAGTTTTGGGAACAATGAAGAATGCAAGAAAGCTGGTAAGCATTGTGGAAGCAATTCCATATGATGCGGAATTATGCGCTGGACGTTATGTGGTAAATGCAAAATCTATGCTTGGTGTTTTGAGTATGCCGGATTTTGAAACGGGCGAACTTCATGTTCATACAGATAATGCTAAGGAATGTGAAGAGATTCTGTTTAAACTGTTAGAGGCAGGACTTCTGATGGATACGAACGATGCAGTTTGTCGGTCAATCTATGACATCACAACTTTTGGGGAGATTCTGATTGATTTTACATCTCAGGGAAAAAATGAGGATGGACAGATGCTGTATGCGAGAAACCCGGGAGGAGCACCGGCAAATGTAGCGGTGGCGGCAGGAAGACTGGGAGCACATACTGCATTTATCGGAAAAGCCGGAAATGATATGCAAGGGAAATTTCTGCGCTCTGTATTAGAGAAAGAAAATGTTGATATAAAAGGCATGCTTATGGATGATAAGTATTTTACGACACTGGCGTTTGTGGAAGTGAGTGAAAGCGGTGAGCGTACATTTGCTTTTGCAAGAAAACCGGGAGCAGATACAAAGATTCAGAAAGAGGAGTTGGATATTGATATTCTGGATCAGACGTATATTTTCCATGTGGGTTCGCTGTCACTTACAGAACAGCCAGCGAGAGATACCACATTCTATGCGGTAAAAAGAGCAAAGAATAAGGGAAGCATTATTTCCTATGATCCAAATTACAGGGCATCTCTGTGGGAAAATGAAGAAACAGCGATAGAGAATATGAGAAGTCTGATTCCATATGTCGATATCATGAAAATCTCTGATGAAGAAATAGAACTTTTGACAGGATATCAGAATATGATGGAAGCAGTTGAGGAATTGTATCGTCAGGGTGTAAAAATCATAGCTGTTACTCTTGGTGGAAATGGAGCTTATATTTACAATAAAGAAGGCGGATGCATGGTTCCGGGATTTACGGTAGAGCATGTGACTGATACCAATGGAGCTGGTGATTCGTTCTGGGGTGGCTTCCTATATAAGATCAGTCAGTCGGATAAACAATTAGATGAACTGACTCAGAGCGAACTAGCAGAGTATGCCCTGTTTGGAAATGCAGTGGCGAGTCTTTGCGTGGAGAAAAAAGGGGCAATCCCGGCTATGCCGAAGCTTTCACAGGTAGAAGAGAGATTGGAGGATTCAAAATGGAAATGAAGTTAAAAGAACAGTTGAATGGAATTCAGCATGTTGGAATTCCAACAAATGATATTGAAAAAACCATTCGTTTTTATGAGACACTGGGATTTGAGGTTGCCTTCCAGACAGTAAATGAAGGGGCAGACGAGAAGGTAGCTTTCTTAAAATTGAATACACTTGTAATCGAGACATATGAGAATAAGGCTGCTAAAATGGAAGACGGTGCGATTGACCATATTGCAATCGATGTAAAAGATATTGAGAAAGTGTATGAAATGATCAGTGAGGCTGGTTTAAATACAACGAAAGATACCGTACATTTCCTGCCTTTCTGGGAAAACGGAGTTAAATTCTTTACGATTGAAGGACCAAATAAGGAAAAAGTGGAATTTAGTCAGTATTTATAATAGTAAAACAAGTTATGCAGAAAGGCGTGAGTCATAGAAATGTGGCTTGCGTCTTTTTTGTCTGGAAAGGAAGTGGGGTAGAATGGCACAAGTCTTTCGTGTAGAACAAAACAGGAATAATTTTATTCTTATCAAGTTTTTAAATAGATAGTATAGTAAATGTAGGAAAATTACGAAATGGAGATTTGAAACGTAAACAGACTATGATAAAAATATTAATTATAGATGGTTTTTCCATAGTAAAAAATTTGAGGAGTATGAAAGTCAGGACATCGGTTACAGTTATGAAGGCAAGTCTGGATATGCTTGAAAGAGAAGGAATTCACAGCAAATATCTGGATTTAAAGGAAGGTGATGAGGTCGTGGAATGCGACCTCATTATTATAGAGGAATCTCTCCTCATCAGAACACCCCATGTATCCCGGAGTGGAATCTCTTTCCGGTAACGTGAAAATGGGATTACGGATGAAAATGAAACGTGGAGAACTGGTAGGCTTTAATGGTTGTTTTGGTTATGATTATCATCAGGATACAAAGACAATTACTGTAAATGAAACAGAAGCAGAAACAGTCCGACTCATATATGATATGTATTTGCAGGGAATTGGCAGTGGTACGATTGCCAAAAGACTGGTAGAACTCGGGATTAAAAATAAGCGTGGCACGGTGGAATGGCATGATCATGGAGTTATGGGAATGATTAAAAATGAGAAGTATAAAGGTGATGTGCTTCTTGGAAAGACATTTCCACTATTGAATCAAAAAAAGTAGGTTAACAGATCTGCTGATTGATGGTAAAATAGAACAGGAAGATTATGATGAAAAGAAACTGAGTTTTCAGCGGAAACTTCATCAGATTACGGATCTGGAAGAGAATATCGGACAGCAGAAGAATATAAGAAAGCGCATGTCACAGCTTCGACAGACACTGGAAAATGAAAATGCCCTGGATGAATTTGACAGAATCGTGTTTGAGAGCATTGTAGAAAAGGTAATTGTTGGTGGGTATGATGCAGAAGGTAATCCAACACCATATAAACTGACATTTGTACTTAAGTGCAATCAGACATTAAAGGTAGATAATGCGAAAGCAGACTACAGAGCAAATCAGAAAGGGAAAAAGGTGTCATAAAT
The DNA here is from genome assembly GCF_003481355.1 of Dorea sp. OM07-5. NCBI lineage: Bacteria > Bacillati > Bacillota > Clostridia > Lachnospirales > Lachnospiraceae > Dorea > Dorea sp. OM07-5. Next base: position 8,853 of record NZ_QUKZ01000018.1, read on the forward strand.
GGAGCAGAATAAGGCAGAGCGATTGAATGAAAATGTAACTGAAAAAATGTGCTCATCAGACGGTAACGTGGTTGGGAAAATGTGTTCCCCAGCCGATACCGATACATGTGGAGACGGTCTGTTCGCTGTCAAGAAAAGATAAATAAGAGCTGAAAAGTGGCGTATTTCCGGGCTTTTTGCGAGGTTAGTATCATCAGAGAAGCCTTGCGGAAAGCTCGGTTTTCTTGTATGGAAACATATCTACTTTTTAGTCTGACTGGAGAAAAAGTGGATGGTCGAAAAAATGTGGTAGGGTTTAGGCTGTGGATTAGATGTCATAGGTTGTGGCACTGAAATTGTTATCAGAGCCGACCGCAGTTTAAGCCACTCGATTCTATGAGGCAGACTTGGCAGTGGAATAGATAACAGGAGGAAGAAGATTTTTGTCTTGTAGATTCAGAAGAAAGAATACCTTTTGAAGAAACAGATATAGATTATAAACAGTTAAAATTAAATATGAATCAGGGAATTAAGGGCATTTAGGGCAAAATAAGCAAAAAGAAATGTTACCAGAGCAGGAGAAATAACAAAGCTAGCTGCCAGAGTACATAAAATTTTGCTTTTTTTACACTGACTGCCCTTTTTTATGTATCAACATTTTAGCTGATACAGATATAAGTTTTTTCCGAATTTGGGACAAAGTCAAAAATAAAAGTCAAGAAAGTATGAGGTATGATTATGAGAATATGGAAATGCTTGTACCGTTTGTAAAAGAATCGGTAGGAGAAAGTAATCTGCCGGACAGAACACTAACAATGGAGAAAACGGATGGAGAGATCGCAGAAGATAATCTGGACTGGGAGAAAGAAACTGATATGGATGCAGCACTGGATTTTGCAGACAGTTTTTAGATGGTTATGAAATAGAAGTAAAATGAAATATTTTGGAATGAACAATAGAATATTGACACCATATATGACACCATATATAATGTAAATGGGAGGTATTGGAAAGCTACGGATACGAAATGAATGCACCAAGAAGTGGAAGCAGTCATTCACTTTCAGAAAGCAATGGTGTATGCCAATTACAATACCAAAGCATGAACCAATCAAGAAAGTATATGTAGAAATGGTAAGGCAGATTGTAGAAAGCGAGGCGAAGAATGATGAAGATGCTGAATGATTATATGGCAATGTCCTATCGTATGGAAATTGTGGAAGACAAGGATGAAGGCGGATTTGTAGTTTCTTATCCGGATTTGCCTGGTTGCATTACTTGTGGTGAGACAGTGGAGAGTGCGGTAGCAAATGCACTGGATGCAAAAAAAGCATGGATTGAAGCTGCATTAGAGAATGGTGTAGAGATTCATGAGCCAGACAGTCTGGAAAACTATTCTGGACAGTTTAAATTGAGAATTCCGAGAAGCCTGCACAGATCACTGGCAGAACATTCTCAGAGAGAAGGTATCAGTATGAATCAGTATTGTGTGTATCTTCTTTCCAGAAATGATGCAGTGTTCTCAAAATAAATGTTGTCAAACTTATTCTTTGAGCTTGCCAAGTTTGAATAGCTTGAAAAATTGCAGAAAAAGCCCATGAATAAAGGCTTTGTGGGCAGTTGAAAAGACCAAATGGAGTGCAAATGGAGTTGAAAAAATTTTTTCTCTTGTTTATATTCCAGATTCACCTGCAAATTTCGTGAAATCAGTAGATCTGGATCCGGAAGGTATACTGATTGCACAGAAGCTATCACGGTATTATAAAGGAGAATTTCATTACTGGTATATGGAAACGGAAGATTATGAGAAGTGTAAGTCAGAGGAAGGTATATCGCCGAAGCGGATGAGGATATTGGAGCGGATTACAGATGATAGATTGAAACCGGTGGTGGAAAGAATTAAAGCGTATGAGACTGCCAGGTATCAGGAGATGTTGATGGAGGAGAGAAAATGATGATCAGAGACGCAAAAGAAAAAGATATTCCGAGAATTTTAAAGTTATTAGAACAGGTACTGCAAATTCATGCAGATATAAGACCTGATATTTTTATCCCAGGTACAACAAAATATACGATAGACGAATTGAGAGAGCTTTTAAAAAATGAAGAAAAGCCAATATATGTTGCGGTGGATGAAGCCGATGTTTGTGTAGGGTATGCATTTTGCCAATTACAGGAGCAGCCTGTTTCAAATAATATGGTGCCGTTTAAGTCGTTCTATATCGATGATTTATGTGTTGATCAAGAAGTGCGGGGGCAGCATATTGGTGAAAGGCTGTTTGAATATGTAAAAAACGAAGCAAAGCAACGGGGGTGCTATGAAGTGACATTGAATGTATGGACAGGAAATACTTCAGCAGAGAGATTTTATGAGAGAATGGGAATGCGAACGAAAAAAAGAGAAATGGAATACACGGATCTGTAAAACGATAGCTTGAAACATTAGATTGTGAAATGAAGGCAAGGGGAAATGAAATATGACAACAAATCATCTGATTTTAGATTTTTCACATGTATATTGTGACGAGAAGATTCCAAAGAATGATAAAGTGCATTGGATGGACTGTTCTGATATTACGGAATGTGATTTATATTGTTCCAAACGTGCAGAAGAAATCAGAGCGAGAATTGCGCCCTATGGCATTCATGGAATTCATTTTTGGGATTCTGGAAATTATCACTATGTAACAGGCATCATGACGACATTGATTAAACAGAAAATTTCTTTGATTTTGCTTGACCATCATACAGATATGCAAAAACCGATGATTGAGCAAATGACAAGCTGTGGTGACTGGGCAGGAAAAGTATTAAAAACAAATCCATGGTTAGTAAGAAGTCGAAATAAGCCTGTATCAGACAATTTTAGGCATTAACCAGAGAGATATCGGTAGAGAAAACAGAAGTTTAAAAATGCAGAAACTCAAGAATTATTGATGCTTGACAGTCTACTTCAAGTTTGTTATAATATTTAGAGTAAAATTTTGGTGGACTTTTCCGGATTCGGTCATCTTTTTGCCACACAGCTATCTTGTGATAGTTGTGTGGCTTTTTTTGTTGTCCGTATCTCGGAAGTGTTAGCAGAATGGCGGACTATATCTGTATGGAAAATATTTTTTTGTCTCTTATCAAGACGCGCCATAGTGTACGGGCTTAGCGTCGGGGCGATTGCATTGGGGTATCCGGCTCAGGAAGCCGGTCAGCCCGCAGCACGCAAACAAAACGATATTGTTCGGATGTAATGTTCCGCTGTCCGGCGCATTTTTTTGCACCGGACAATTTGTGGAGAGGAGGGAAAGTATGCAGACCAATAATAAAATGGCGGTTGCTCCTGTTGGAAGGCTCATTTGGCAAATGTCGATGCCGCCGCTAATCTCCATGTTCCTGCAATATTCCTATAATATGATAGACAGTGCGTTTATAGCGCGGTTGAGTGAGAATGCACTAACAGCTGTCTCTCTGTCATTCCCGATTACAACACTGATGAATGCGGCGTCTATCTGGATCGGTGTCGGCGTGAATGTACTGATTGCAGGGTATCTTGGGGAGAAAAAGCAGGATGAGGCAAATACCACCGTCACACATGGATTGTTACTGGCCTTTGGAATTGGTGCTTTGTTCAATTTTCTGTCATTATTGATTATGAAATCCTACTTTGGGGCATTCACCAATAATGAAGAAATTTATCAGCTGAGTATTGCCTATATGAGCGTATGTTCGTTCATGCAAATTCCCAATATGGTGCATATCGCAATCCAGAAGATGATACAGGCTACCGGGAACATGGTTGCTCCCATGTGGTTCCAGATTGCAGGAGTGGTCGTTAATTTTATATTCGACCCACTTCTAATTTTTGGTATTGGTGTTTTTCCGGCTATGGGAATCCGTGGTGCTGCAGTGGCTACTGTTGCGGGCTATTTGTTATCCATGATTTTGGCATTTGCCTTGCTGCTGGGCAAGAAGCAGAAAGTGCAGATCAAGATCAAAGGATTTCATTTGCAAAAGTGGCTGATTGGTCGTATTTTCGCTCTTGGACTACCGTCTTTCATTATGAATGCCCTTAGTTCTTTTATGGTGACTTTTGTAAACTTTTTTCTGGTCGCCTATTCCAATACGGCAATCGCTTTCTTCGGTGCGTATTTTAAGGTACAGCAGTTGATCGTTATGACGGTGAACGGCTTGATCCAGGGCTGTTTGCCTATTATGCGGTTTAACTACGGTGCGAGCAACAGAGAGAGGCTGCACTCCGCCTTCCGACACGGAACCGCTTTGGTCTCCGGTATGATGATACTGGGAACATTGACCATAATTCTCTTTCCGGCGCAGCTTTTGGGATTCTTTACGGCGTCGGAAGCCATGCGCTCCTTTGGAATATCCGCAATGCGGATTATGTCGGTCAGTTACCTATTCTGCGGATGGTCTACCATGATCTCCACCTATCTCCAGGCCACAGAACAGGTCATTCCAAGTATGCTGATCCAGCTGCTGCGGCAGTTTCTGCTGCTCATTCCATTCATGCGGGGCCTGGAAAAACTCCTGAAGATAACAGGAATCTGGCTGTCCTTCCCTGTGACAGAAACGGCAACATTCGTTCTGGCGTTTCTGATCTTTCGAGCAGGCAGAAAAAAAGAAACACTGGAGGCAATCACGAATGAATGAAACTTTTATGAAAGAAAAGCCGGTACTGCCGCTGATGCTGTCTATGGCACTACCCATGGTGCTTTCCATGATGGTCAATTCCCTATACAACATTATCGACAGCTTTTTCGTCTCGCAGATCAGCGAGGAAGCTATGACGGCATTATCCCTGGTTTACCCGGTTCAAAATGTCATCAATGCTGTCGGAATTGGATTTGGCATTGGAATAAACGCAGTCATCGCCTTCTATCTGGGTGCTGGAGATAACAGGGAAGCGGATCGGGCTGCTACGCAGGGGCTTGTGCTTGCCGTGATTCATGGCGTTGTCATGACAGTCTGCTGTATCGCAATGATGCCAGCTTTTTTAGGAATGTTCACTTCATCCGAGACAGTGATTGAACTTGGCGTTCGCTATTGTGTTGTTGCATTCGCTTTTACATTGGTTATCATTGTTGGTGTAACATTCGAGAAAATATTCCAGGCAGTAGGAAACATGAAAACAACCATGATAAGCCTGATGTGTGGGTGCATCACAAACATTGTCTTCGACCCCATTCTGATTTTTGGCTATGGCCCATTCCCGGCAATGGGAATCGAAGGTGCTGCGCTGGCAACCGGCATCGGGCAAGCTCTGACGCTGGCGATTTATCTGGTTGTTTATTTTGTGCGGCCAATCCGCGTACATATTCGCAGACAGCACATTCTGCCCGGAAAAGGAATGGTATGGAAGCTATATTCAATCGGCATTCCTGCCACCTTGAATCTTGCGCTTCCGTCTCTTTTGATTTCGGCGCTCAATGCTATTTTAGCAGCATATTCTGAAGTGTATATTTTGGTCTTGGGAATCTATTACAAATTACAGACTTTCATCTATCTGCCGGCGAATGGCGTTGTACAGGGAATGCGCCCCCTGATCGGCTATAACTACGGCGCAGGCGAGAACAAAAGGGTCAGTCAGATTTATAAGATCGTCTTGTGCATGAGCGGTATCATTATGGTACTTGGAACAGTGATATGCCTTCTGATCCCCAGCCAGCTTATGGGACTGTTTACCCACACAGAAGCAACGATTCAAGCCGGGAAAACGGCCCTGCGTATCATCGGTGCTGGGTTTATCGTTTCTGCGGTTTCCGTTACATCTTCCGGCGCATTGGAGGGACTTGGAAAAGGCACACCTTCATTATTGATTTCCCTTTGTCGGTATGTAGTGCTTATCATTCCGGTTGCACTTTTACTCAGCAGGCTTTTCGGAGCAGTTGGTGTCTGGAATGCGTTTTGGATCACGGAAGCGATTACCGCGATCCTATCCCTTTTCATTTACCTCAAGGCAATCGCATAACCCACAATGGCGGCCGAAAGACATGAACATCGTCTTGCTCCACTACGCCGGATAATCTGCAGCTTTTCTAAAGCGAACGGCTATTATATTATGGTATAATGGAGATAGCGGCAAATTCAATTTGTTGAGCACATGAAAATTTCAGTTGGCAGAATTCAAAATTTAATATGAAAGGCGAGATAGAGCGTATGGAAATAAACTATACGCTTTATTTTTTTGCCTTTTTTGAAAAAGTAATTAAAAAAACTATTGACATTTTGTTACTGGAAAAGCAACATTATCTGTTGTTGATAAACATGGCAAACATTATATTGTTAGTCGTATATACGGAGAACAGAGTAATGTGGAGATTGGTGGACGTAGTGGATTCATCTTCAATACAAAGCATGGACGTCCGATTATGCCAGCGGGAGTGAACAGCTTTCTGAAAAAAATAAGCGTGGCACAGTGGAGTGGCATGACCATGGAGTTATGGGAATGATTAAAAATGAGAAGTATAAAGGTGATGTGCTTCTTGGAAAGACATTTACAGTTGATCCGATTTCAAAGAGAAGACTTGCTAATATGGGAGAGGAAAATCAATATTATATTCGGGATCACCATGAAGCAATCGTATCAAGAGAAATCTGGGATAAAGCAGAAGAGATTCGATTGAAGCGTGCCAAACCAAAGCTGATGCAGACAACTGGAAACAGAGAGCGTTATACAAGACGGTTCACATTCAGCAGTATGCTTGAATGTGGGTATTGTGGTCATAAATTATCCAGAAGGACAAGACATCAGACGACTACAACGAAAAAACCTGTCTGGCAGTGTATGAATGCTACAAAAAACGGGATTGATAATTGTCCGAACTGCAAGGCGGTAGATGAAGTGATTATTGAAAACGCTTTTCTGGAAGCATTCCGGCTTCTGACTGATAATTTTGATGATGTTCTCCAATCGGTGCTGAATACGATTGAGGATATTTTAAAGGATGATACCGAACTGAAAAGGGTAAAACAGCTGGAAAAAGACATTTCCACTATTGAATCGAAAAAAAGCAGGTTAACAGATCTGCTGATTGATGGTTAAATAAACAGAAAGGAAAGGATAGTACAATGCGTAGGAAAATATTGATATTTCTATTGACAATGATCCTGGTTCTTAACGCAGTACCACAGGGCACACAATTGTTCGCTACAACCGAAGCCTCAACAAGCACAGTGATAACTAAAGTACCGGTAACTGCAAGGAATAAGCAACATTCAAATATTAATAAAAAGAAAAAAGAATATGGTGTCTTCTTGAGCATAGATGCATCAGAAATGAAAAAACTCTATGATTACAAAGAAGTGGTCATAGATGCTCAATATTTTTCAAAGAGAGACATTCAAACCTTGCATAAAAAAGGCGTTAAGGTTAATACGTATTTGAATGTCGGCTCTATTGAGAACTTTAGAAAGTATTACAAGGATTATGAGCATCTTGCGATAGGTGATTATGAAAACTGGGATGAAGAGAAATGGATCGATGTTTCTAGCCTAGAATGGCAGAAGTTTATAAAAGGATTATCTGGAAAGTTATTAAAAAAAGGCGTGGATGGGTTCTTTATAGATAATTGCGATGTTTATTGCTATGCAAAAACAAAGAAAAATTTTGTTGGTCTTGTTAAAATATTAAGAAATATCAAGTCACTTAAAAAAGAAGTTATTATTAATGGTGGCGATGTTTTCGTAAAAAAATATAAAAGTCAATACGGAACTATGAAGAGCATTATGACAGCTGTTAATCAGGAGTCTGTCTGGAGTAGGATTCTATTTAACAAAAACACATTCGGTAAGCAACCGAAGGATGTACATAAATATTTCTCAAATTATGTAAAGTTATGCAAAAAAGATGGAATGAGAGTGTATCTGTTAGAATATACGAAGGATAAAAAATTAATATCTAAGATTAAAAAGTATTGTAATAACAATAAATTTAAGTACTATATTTCAGATTCAATAGAGCTAGACTAATACAGTGTGTCATGCATATATATAAAAGCATAAGTGCGAATTATGTTTTCATAGAGAAACGATTGTTTCAAGTCGGCAATGCTCTTATGAGATGGCATATTTCGGCCAAAAGTATCTTTTTTTTGCGTACAAAATTAGAATTCCTCCGAGAAAAAATCTCGCGAATCGCCAGATCGTCCCGTATATCGGGAAAATCTCGGAACATATGGAAATATTTTAAGGTGGCTTAATAAGCAATTTTCGAGACTGTTTTTGCATTCTCTTATCTTGGATATATTCAGTATTGGAACGTATCGACGACTTCGATGCATGTTCTCGTGATTGTTGCGGCAATGATTCTGGGAGCGAGGGGAAGCATTCCGGTTGTGTGCGTATTTGTGGGATCCTCCATGTGGATAGGAACGTATGCGACGGTAGATCTCGACAAGCTGTTCTCTCCGATCGTCAGTGGGATGCCGCTTAGCTCGCTGTCACTTGCGGTAGCGAGAATAATTTTGGCTCTATAAACTTTTTAGGGGTTTTGTAAAAATCAGCTTTAACGAAGTTTGTGGTGTTTATGAAAAAAGAAAGACGATAATCATTTTACACACATTGAATTGATTATCGTCTTTTTAATTGGAATCAAAGAGTAACTTTTGCTCATCTTTATACAATCTTAATTTCAAAACAAACTTACTTACGCCCATTTAATACAAATAAAGATAGAATAAAGCAATATAAAAAAGAAATTAAGATTATGGGGATATAGTTATGCAACAGACAAACAGATCAAGACATCGACATATAACATCATTTCAAGTGATTAGTTTAGGGTTTTTATCCGTGATTCTCTTAGGCAGTCTGCTTTTGGTGCTGCCGATTGCTACAAAAAGCGGTCAGTGTACCTCCTTTTTGGATGCTTTGTTTACCGCAACTTCTGCGGTTTGTGTGACGGGACTGGTTGTTCATGATACGGCAACCTACTGGTCTTTATTTGGCCAAGGAGTTATTTTACTGCTGATTCAAATCGGAGGTATGGGAATTATTACGATTGCTATTGCGATTGCTGTTGTTTCCGGACGCAAAATCGGGTTGATGCAGCGAAGTACCATGCAAGAGGCAATTTCGGCTCCAACGGTGGGTGGTATTGTGCGGAGAACGCAATTTATTATTCGGACTACTATTCTTATCGAAATCATTGGTGCGGTTCTTTTAGCCCCTGTTTTTTGCAGGGACTTTGGGTTTTGGAAAGGAATATGGTATTCACTGTTCCATTCTATTTCTGCTTTTTGCAATGCAGGATTTGATCTAATCGGTATAAGAGCCCCTTTTTCCTCGTTGACCTCTTATTCTGTACAGCCGATTGTAAATCTTGTAATTATGATGCTGATTATTGCAGGAGGTATTGGATTTCTTACCTGGGAGGATATAAAGAATCATAAATGGCATTTTAAAAAATACCGGATGCAAAGCAAGGTGATTTTTATGGTAACAGGAATATTGATATTCTTACCGGCTCTTTACTTTTTTTATTTTGAGTTTTCAAATGTGCCTCTTACAGAAAGAGTATGGGTTTCTTTGTTTCAATCCGTTACGCCGAGAACAGCAGGATTCAATACGGCAGATTTGACTTTACTCAGTGAAGTTGGGCAAATGCTTATCATTATGCTGATGCTCATCGGTGGCTCGCCTGGTTCCACTGCAGGTGGTATGAAAACGACAACTCTTGCAGTTCTCGTTTCATCGGCATTATCTGTATTTAGAAAAAAGGAACACACCCATTTTTTCGGCAGACAAATTCCGGATGGCACTATCAGAAATGCAGCTACGATTTTTTTAATGTATATCGTTTTATTCCTTGTCGGAGGAATGGTAATTTGCAGAACAGAAGATATTCCACTTATGACCGCTTTGTTTGAGACGGCGTCGGCAATTGGGACGGTAGGGTTATCGCTGGGAATAACTCCTGACCTGGGGGGTTTTTCCCATATAATCTTGATTTGCCTGATGTTTTTTGGCAGAGTGGGAGGATTGACCTTGATTTTTGCCACCGTTTCTGAAAAAAAGCCTAACGGTTCAAAATATCCTCAGGAAAAAATTACAGTAGGTTAAGGAGAATAAAAAAATGAAATCAATATTACTTATCGGTCTGGGAAGATTCGGACGGCATATTGCTATAAAATTAGATGAATTACATCATCAGGTGATGGCGGTAGATAAAAAAGATACTCGAGTTGATGCTGTACTTCCCTTTGTAACTAACGCTCAGATTGGGGATGCGACTAATGAGGATTTTTTAAGTTCGCTTGGTGTTGGGAACTTTGATGTTTGTATTGTGGCTATCGGAGATGACTTTCAGAATTCATTGGAAGTAACGTCCCTTTTGAAGGAACTCGGTGCAAGAATGGTGGTGTCTCGTGCCGCTCGTGATGTTCATGCAAAATTTCTTTTACGAAACGGCGCAGATGAAATTGTTTATCCCGAAAGGCAGGTTGCCGATATGGTTGCGATCCGTTATAGTGCTGATCATATTTTCGATTACATAGAACTAGATGAAGAACATGCAATCTTTGAAGTATCTATACCGGGAGAATGGATAGGAAAAACAATCGGTCAGTTGGATATACGAAAAAAATATAACATCAATATTATGGCGCTGAAAACAAATGATATTATGAATTTGAAAATAAGTTCCGATACGCAGTTGTTAAAGGACAGTACCATGCTTGTTCTTGGGGAGACGAAACATATTCAAAAATGTTTTCATATTTAATTTTTGAAAGAAGTTGGTGATATGAAAGACTTTGTTTTACTTATAGTGGTATTGGTAGCATTTATTTATGGTTATTTTCTTATGGAAAAGCTGGATAAATTTTTCAAGGAAAATCAATCTCAAAAACTTATTTCAGATTCTAAGCTCAGGATTGGATTTGAAACACCTGCAATCATAGATTCTATTGCAGATCCATTAGAACAATTTTCAAGCGAATACCCAAACTATGAGCTGAACCTGTTCTACGGTTCTGTAAGTGAAATAATAAATGGGCTGGAAAATAATAAACTTGATTTTGGATTTATCATAGAAAATTCCAACGATATTTTGAAAGATGAGTATTGTTCCTTATCCTTTCAAATAAAGCAAAGTGGCATTACTCCAGGCTCTATAGACATTGCGGTACATCTCATCAACACGATTGAGAAACCAGCGAGAGTGATATGGCAAAATGACATTAATTGTATGAAGGGTCTATTTGTCGAAAAATTGCGTGATTTTTTGGAGCGTTTTCTGCTTTCGGCTACACGCCCGAATGGAAAAAAAGAAGAAAAGGTGGTATAATCTTTATGCGATTTTAATGTCAGTGCTAAAATGCTTTTCTGAAATTTACGTATTATTCTATATAATGTTTTTGTACAAGGAGATGACCGTATGAGTGAAAGCAGACACAATCCGGATCAGATATTAAAGGAAATCCAAGCTGATGAAGAAAAACGTAATAAAGGACATTTGAAAATCTTTTTCGGATATGCAGCTGGTGTGGGTAAAACCTACGCCATGTTAGAAGCAGCTCATATGGAAAAACAGCAGGGAATTGACGTGGTAGTCGGTTATGTAGAACCCCACGCACGTCCCAAAACAGCAGCTCTTTTGAATGGCTTAGAAGTTCTTCCTACAAGAGAAGTTTTTTATAATGGTATGATACTGGACGAATTCGACATTGGCATGGCGTTGAAAAGAAAACCACAGCTTATCCTTGTAGATGAACTTGCGCATACGAATGCCGAAGGATGCCGTCATGCAAAACGGTATCAGGACATTAAGGAACTTTTGAATGCAGGGATTGATGTCTATACGACTGTCAATGTTCAGCATATTGAAAGCCTTTGTGATACAGTTGCATCCATTACGGAAATTGTTGTGCGGGAACGCATCCCGGATTCTATTTTTGATAATGCAGATCAGGTTGAATTAATAGATATTGAACCACAGGATTTAATCAACCGTTTGAATACAGGAAATGTATACGGACAGACACAGGCAAAACAGGCAGTAGAAAATTTTTTTACAATAGAAAATTTGACAGCTCTCCGGGAGATTTCACTGCGGCGATGTGCGGACCGGGTGAATATCCTCACAGAAAATACCCGCATAAAAAATCATGGAGATTATCACACAGGCGAACATATTCTTGTATGTCTATCTTCTTCTCCATCCAATGCGAAAATTATCCGTACAGCCGCAAAAATGGCTTCTGTTTTTAAAGGGGAGTTTACGGCTCTGTTTGTAGAAACCCCAGATTTTTCGGTGATGAGCGAGGAAAATGTAAAACGCCTGCGTTCAAATATTCGTCTTGCTGAGCAGCTTGGGGCAAAAATAGAAATAGTTTACGGAGAAGATGTTCCGTTTCAGATTGCGGAATTTGCTCGTTTGTCCGGTGTGTCAAAGATTGTGATCGGACGTAGTTCTGCTACAAAACGGCATTTGTTCAGCAAACCGACCCTGACAGAAAAATTGATTGATTATGCCCCTAACCTGGATGTGCATATTATTCCGGATACGGTTTCTAATGCGGCAGTGTATCAGTTAAGAGGGGGCAGGAAAAAGAACCATATCGTATTCTCTGTCACTGATACATTAAAATCTACTGCGATTCTGATTTTATCCGGTTTAGTCGGAATGATTTTCCAGAAATTTGGATTTGACAAAGCAAATATCATTACTGTTTTTGTTTTAGGTGTTCTTGTCACCGCTGTCATCACGAAACATCAGATATACAGCCTAATTTTCTCGATTGTAAGTGTTTTGGTCTTTAATTTCCTGTTTACGGAACCTCAATTTACCTTGCAGGCGTATGATCAGGGTTATCCTGTTACCTTTATTATCATGTTTTTGGCGGCATTTTTAACCGGTTCTCTTGCTATACGGATTAAAAACCAAGCAAAACAGGCGGCACAATCTGCTTACCGTACCAAAGTGTTATTTGATACAAACCAGCTATTGCAACAGGCAAAAGATCAAAATGAAATTGTATCTGCAACTTCAAATCAGCTCATTAAACTCTTGGGAAAAGATATCGTTTTTTATTTAGCTGATGGAGAAGTGTTGGATACGCCGCATATTTTTTCTGTAACTGAAGAAAATTTGGAATCGTGTATTTCCGAAAATGAAAAGGCCGTTGCCGGCTGGGTATTGAAAAACAATAAACGTGCCGGAGCTACAACAGGAACGCTTTCCAATGCAAAATGCCTGTACCATGCTGTTCGCAGCAGCAGTATGGTATATGGAGTTATTGGAATCGTGATGGGAGAAATACCTCTTGATCCATTTGAAAACAGTATTCTACTATCCATTCTCGGAGAATGTGCCCTGGCTTTGGAAAATGAGAAAAATGCCCGTGAGAAACAGGAGGCGGCCATTCTTGCAAAAAATGAACAGTTGCGAGCGAACCTGCTGCGTGCTATTTCACATGATTTGAGGACACCGCTGACATCCATTTCCGGTAATGCCAGCAATCTTTTGTCCAACGGCGATTCCTTTGATAATGATACAAAAAAGCAGCTGTACATGGATATATATGATGATTCCATGTGGCTGATTAACCTTGTAGAAAACTTGCTGGCTGTAACCCGGATTGAAGAAGGACGGTTGAATCTCCGTATAACGGAAGATTTGATGGATGACGTGATCACAGAAGCGTTACATCATATTAACCGAAAGAGTGAAGAACATCATATTTCCGTTGAAAGCAAAGAAGAATTTCTTCTTGCAAAAATGGATGCAAGGCTTATTGTTCAGGTAATCATCAATATTGTTGATAATGCTATCAAATACACACCTAAAAACTCTCATATTGTTATTCGGACAGAAAAGCGGGGAAAACAAGCAATCGTATCTATATCGGATGACGGAAACGGAATTGCTGACGAAATAAAGCCACGGATATTCGACATGTTCTATAGCGGTGCAAATCAAATTGCAGACAGCCGCCGAAGTTTAGGACTCGGATTATCTTTGTGCAAGTCCATTATTAACGCCCACGGCGGAGAACTTACTGTTTCAGATAATCTGCCGCACGGAACAGTATTTACATTTACATTACCGGCAGGGGAGGTCAAAGTATATGAATAAGTTACTAATATTAGTTGTAGAAGATGACACATCTGTCAGAAATTTAATTACAACAACCTTAAAAGCACACGAATACCGATATCTGACGGCACCCGATGGTCAATCGGCAATTTTAGAAACATCTTCACACAATCCTGACATTGTTTTACTTGATTTAGGACTTCCTGATATAGATGGTGTTGAGATTATTAAAAAAATCCGTACTTGGTCAAACATGCCAATTATCGTAATCAGTGCTCGCAGTGAAGATACCGATAAAATTGATGCGTTGGATGCTGGCGCAGATGATTATTTAACAAAGCCATTTTCTGTTGAGGAACTGCTTGCCAGACTACGAGTCACGCAAAGAAGGTTATCGATGATGCAAAAAGTATCCCCTGCCGAAGCGGTTGTTTTTGTAAACGGAAAACTTCGTGTAGATTATGCTGCAGGTTGTGCTTATTTGAATGAAGAAGAGTTGCATTTAACACCTATTGAATATAAGTTGCTTTGCCTGTTGACAAGAAATATAGGAAAAGTTCTGACCCATACTTTCCTTACGCAAAGCATTTGGGGAAGTAGCTGGGATAATGATATTGCTTCCCTTCGTGTGTTTATGGCAACACTTCGTAAAAAAATCGAGAAAGAACCGAACTCTCCACAATATATCCAAACACACATTGGCGTGGGGTATCGGATGCTGAAAGTTGATTAAACTTCACAACACCATAGTTAAAGTTGAAATATAAGCTAATAGGTAAAATTTAATAGAATAACACGTAAAAAAGCACTGAAATCGTTTGCTGATCACGATTTATAGTGCTTTTTCTTTGACTACAATGGAAAATACAACGAATTTAAGTTTCGCGCAGTTTTGCATTTGCAGATCGCCCTTTCCTTTTATATGATGTGTATTTGCAGGGAATTGGCAGTGGTACGATTGCCAAAAGGCTGGTAGAACTTGGGATTAAGAATAAGCGTGGCACGGTGGAATGGCATGATCATGGAGTTATGCATTATGCATAGCATATGTATAGGAAATAAAATCTCCTTTGTACATCAAAACCAAATTATTCTTGCTATTTATAGTGACTTTTATTATAATTAAAAGTGCGTGATTATGCGTCTGTATATTATTGTGCACAAAATTCGGAGAATGGACATGCAGCAGATTATTTTAGGCAGTGCAGGATTTCTTCTGTACTTTATTTACGATATAAATAGTGTTAGAAAACAGAACAGACATTTACAAAAATTTTTTGCAGTGGGCACTATTCTGGTTGTTTTGTCACTGTTCATGGAACTTTGGCTTGCATGGGGACAGTGCAGTCACAGGATTGGAAGAATGATTGGATTCGGAATTGGAGCGATGTGCTTTTTGGCACTTCTCATATACACCTTGTTTTTCGCCCTTCCTTTTGAGGAAACCTATTGTGAAGAAAACAGGTTACGGGCTGCATACACAGAAGGGGTGTATGGATTGTGTCGGCATCCAGGTGTTTTGTGGTTTGCAGGTGCATATCTTTGTATGTGGGGAATGTTTGGCGGATGGAAACAGGGAATCTATTTTTTACTTATGATTTTTTGGAATTATCTGTATATCATTTTTCAGGATCTGTGGACTTTTCCGCAGACGTTTTTTAATTATAGGGAATATCAGAAACATACACCTTTTTTAATACCAAATAAAGAAAGCATACAGGCATGTTTCTATAGTGTCAGAAAACAATGATCGATCTGGAGCGGACAGACTATGAATTTAGAAGAAAAATTAAAGAAACAACAGTATAAAGAAATCTGGCAGCAGTACTGTGGATTTCTTGATTTGTCCATGGATGGATATATGAAAATTCAACGGCGATTGATGGAGGAGCAGATCCGGTTATGGAGTAACTGTGGTCTGGGACAGTCTATTTTGAAGGGAAAGCATCCGAGCAATCTGGATGAATTTCGAAAAATGGTACCATTGACAACCTATGAAGACTATGCAGATGTGCTGCTTACCAAACAGCCGTATATGCTTCCGGGCAATCCGGTTATCTGGATCCAGACGACCTGGGAGGGTGGAAAGCATCCCATTAAGGTGGCGCCCTATACCAGAAGCATGCTGGATACCTATCGCAACAACGTGACAGCATGTCTGATTCTTTCTACCAGTAAAGAAAAGGGCTCTTTTGATGTGGCAGCTACAGACAAATTTTTGTATGCCCTGGCACCGTTGCCTTTTGCAACCGGACTTTTTCCGCTGGCATTGGGTGAGGAGATCGGTATTGAATTTTTACCGGCAGTTGATGAAGCAGTAAATATGAGCTTCAGCGAAAGAAATAAACTGGGATTTAAGATGGCCATGCAGAAGGATCTTGGTTTTTTCTTTGGCCTTGGAAGTGTGGCTTATGCAGTGAGTCTGAGTCTTTCTTCTTTGACCAGTGGCGGAGGTGGCGGCATTAAACTGTCAAGCCTTATGAAATGCAAGCCTCATATGATCTTACGTATGATCCAGGCAAAGCGCCGGTGTAAGAGAGAAAACAGAACATTTCTCCCAAAGGATCTGTTTCATCTAAAAGGATTTATGGTGGCAGGTACGGATAACCTGTGTTATAAAGATGATCTGGAAGAACTTTGGGGCATTCGTCCCATGGAATTGTTCGCCGGTACGGAGCCTTCCATTATGGGTACAGAGACATGGACAAGAAAGGGAATGTATTTCTTCCCGGATACTGCGTTCTATGAGTTTATCACAGAGAAGGATATGATGAGGAATTATGACGATCCTTCTTATATTCCGCCTACCTATCTGATGGATGAGGTGAGACCTGGTGAAAAGTATGAGCTGGTATTTACGATTCTGAAGGGCGGTGCGTTTGCCCGCTATCGTTGTGGAGATATGTATCGCTGTGTGGGATTGGAAAACCGGGAAGATGAGACCAGGATTCCCCGTTTTGAATATGTGGACCGGGTACCCTGGATCATTGATATCGCAGGATTTACCAGAATTTCGGAAAATGGAATTCGAAGTGTAATCAGCCTTTCCAAACTTCCGATCACCAACTGGGTGGCAACGAAAGAATACAATGAACAGAATCGACCGTATCTTCACATGTATGTGGAACTGGAACAGGAGGCACTTCTTAGCAATGCCATGAGTGCCAATATTTTAAAGGATTTACTGAGTACATATTTCAAATATATTGATCAGGATTATCGGGATCTGAAAAAGATTCTGGGTATGGATCCGTTACAGGTGACAATTTTCACCTGTGGAACCTTTGAAGCCTATGAGAAAAAGACAGGCAAAAAGATACATCAGATGAATCCTTCTCATTACGATATGAAGGAATTACTGGATGTGCAGGAATATCTAAATAAAGTAAGATAACTGTGCAGGCATGGAACAGTTATGAGTGAAGCAAAGAATGGGATAAGGGAAATTTATGGGAACCTACGGATATATATCAATTATAGCCATGCTGTGCTATGGCTTTCTGCTGTTGATGTTTTTGACAGCAAAGAAAAATAAAATAATAAACAGTTTTCTGGTGGTATTGACGGGATTACTTTTCTGGACCGGAGGTTCTGCCTTTATGCGTGCACAGTTCTGGCCGGGATGCGAATTCTGGTATCAGGTTTCCCTGTTGGGAATCTTATTACTGCCATATGCGTATTACCGTTTTATTCTTGCCTTTGGCGGAGTCAGGAACGGATCCGCCGGTAGAATATACCTGGTGATCATGCTGATCTGCTTTTGGGTAAATGCCCAATTTGGAGCTTTTCTGGAAGCCCCTGAGATGGTAGAAAAAAGAGGGGTACAAAGCTTTGTATATGAGATTAAGCCATCTATTATTGCATTTTTTATCCCGGCAGGATTTTTTCTGATCCACCTTTTCGTAATTCTTATACGGATCTGTAAAGAAAATCCTACCATGAAAGTTCAGTATGAACCGGTGATGATGGGAGTGCTTGTACTGTTTCTTGGCAATGCATTTCTTGGAATTCCTTTTTTCAGCGGCTTTCCGATCGATATTTTAAGTGGTGTAGTAAATGTATTTTTACTGTTTTATGCACTGATCCGAAGACGATTATTCCGCCTCCAGATGCTGGCATCTCCCAGTTTATGTTATGGTGTAGGATTGCTGTTTTCTATTTTTGTATTTTTAAATATCATGCCGTTTCTGCAAAAAATTCTCCATATGCAGCCGGATAAGAATATCACCATGTACACCCTTGTATTTGCCATTGTTTTTCTGATTACCTATGCAATCTTTACTTATCTGTGGAAGCTTTTGATCCGCAGTGTATTTGTAAAGGAAGAGAATCATCAGGCGGAGAAGTTAAGGGAATTTAATTCGGCAATTTCAAAAACCCTGGATCTTCAGGAAATTCTGGATCGAACCATCCGGGTGATGAAAGAATTGATGGATGTGGGCAATATCTATATATGTATGCAGAAAGCACCCGGAGAGACTTACTGTGGAGTTGCAAGTGACCAGCCTCTTAACGATCTGGCATTTTCTCTGGAAGAAGAAAATCCGATGATACAATGGCTGAAAGATCATGAAGAGCCGCTGGTTTACAGGGATTTTCGCTATTCTGTAGAATATAAGTCCATGTGGGAGGAAGAAAAACATCATCTGGATAAGAAGCACACGCGCTACTGTGCCGGATTAAAAGACGGTGATACTTTGGCAGGGGTGATATTGATCACGGCAGATTCCGGGAAAAAGAGATTGGTCTATGATGAAGTGGAACTGATCTCAAACATCACATCGGTGGCTTCTATTGCTATTAAAAATGCAAGAATGTACGAAAAAGCTTGTATCGAGGCAAGAACGGATGAGATGACCGGTTTGTTGAATCGAAAATATTTCCATGAAGTACTTTATGAAGAATTTGAAAAGAATAAAGATGCCTCGTTGGCACTTGCAATTATCAATGTAGATGATTTTAAGTTATATAATCAGCTGTATGGTTTAAAAGAAGGTGATCTGTGTCTCCAGCGCATTGCAAAAATCATCCAGAGCAGTGTGGGAGAAAACGGATATGCTGCCCGTTACGGTGGAAAAGAATATGCTGTTTTGTTGCCGGGATATGATCTTTTCTCAGCCAGAAATCTGGTGGAATCCATTGAAAAGCAGATTTCTGTTATGAATAATCGCAGGACAGACATGAAGCTGAAAGCAATTACGATCAGTGCGGGAATCAGTGCGGCACCTTATGCGGCAAAAAATGTGAAGGAACTGCTGGAGAATGTGGATCTTGCAGTTTACCATGTGAAACACAGTGGAAAGAACGGGATCCAGGTCTTTGATACCATGTTCCGCAATGCCAACAAGAATATAGTGTCAACAAACCGGGCACATATTTATCAGGAATATGAATCAACCATCTATGCACTGACAGCAGCAATCGATGCAAAAGATCATTATACATTCAGCCATTCCACAAATGTGGCCTATTATGCAACAGCGCTTGCAACAGCACTTGGCATGAATGAAGATATGGTGGAGATCATTCGCCAGGCAGCCCTTTTACATGATGTTGGTAAGATTGGTATCCCGGAGTATGTATTAAATAAGGCCGGCAAACTGACAGACGACGAGTATGAAATAATCAAGGGACATGTGGAATCGTCTATCGATATTATCCGTCATCTGCCTTCTCTGGATTATGTTATTCCGGCTGTTATCGGTCATCATGAACGTTATGATGGCAAAGGATATCCACGACGGATCGCAGGAGAGGATATACCTCTGACAGCACGTATCCTGTGTGTGGCAGATTCCTTTGATGCCATGACGTCCAAACGTTGTTATAAGAAGGCCTTTTCGTTGAGTGTAGCAAGAGAGAAACTTCTTCAGGACGCAGGAAAACAATTTGACCCGGATCTGGTCTACAAATTTGTGGAATGCCTGGATAACGGGACCATTACGTTAGTGAAAGCTGAAGAGATATAAAAAAGGTAACATTCAATGTCTGTTGTGACGGCAGAATACGATGAATGCTCCTGTTATGAAGTAGATGCATGAGAAAAGAACAATCTTATGCATCTATTTTTTTGACAATGGATTTTGCATGTAGATGTGAAAGTGTATATCTTTTTCATGCATAGTTTGTTAGAATATAGTTTAGGGTTTATGAATTCGAAAACAGAATCTTTTGCGGCAGATAAACAAAGCAAATATTTGTGAAAAAGCAGTGATAGATGAAAAATGGGAAGTTTTGTAATGGATGGATATTTTTATGTATTAACTACAATTGATCTTTTTGTTTTATGCTTTATGTGCATACTCACATATCTGAGTGAATCGCTTAGCGAAAAACAAAAGCGTGGCTTTTTTCTGGCCTATCTTATGATCGCAGGAATTTCAGTGCTGGAGGTCATAACAGTGGTTGTGGATGGCTTGCCGTCCGGATACCGATGGCTGAATATTGTGTCTAATTATCTGGGGTTTGGCCTGTCGCCGGCGGTGTCTATCTGTCTTGTGTATGTATTGGACAGAAAAACAGCTCTCCGACGAAAGATCAGAATTGCAGTGTGTTGTGAGCTCGCATATCTTATGTTTTTGTTGATTTCTATTCCATATGGAATGGTATTCTCCGTGAGTGTGGATAATATTTATTCACGTGGTCCGCATTTTTACATATATGTCATCATGTATTTTGGGGCAATTTTGTATCTTTCGATATCTACGATCGTCACAGCCAGAGAATTTCAGAATCGCAGCAGGATGCTGATCTATCCATTGATTCTTTTTGTGATGGCGGAAACAGCCATTCAGATTGCATTGCCTGAACTTCATGTAACATGGTTATGTATTACGTTGCTTTCTGTATTATATTTTATCTATTGCAATGAAATGTGGAATCAGTTGGATGCACTCACAGGACTTTTGAATCAGAACAGCTATTTGAAACAGACCAGGGAGGTAAAATACAACAAAGGAGTGCTGGTGGTGTTTGACGCGGATGATTTCAAACAGGTCAATGACTGTCATGGTCACGTGAAAGGTGATCTTTGCCTTGCGGATATTGCGGAATGTATCAAAAAAGCATATGCAGACTTTGGATATTGTTATCGGATAGGTGGGGATGAGTTTTGTGTATTACTGAAAAACGGAGCGAAAGAAGAGGAATGCAAACAGGAATTTCTGCGGCGGTGGACAGAGAAACGAAGAAAGTTCACATTTTTCCCAACCGTTTCTTACGGGTCAGCTCCATTTTCAGATGAAGATATTGCAGTTGTCAAAGACAGAGCGGATCAGGATATGTATCAATATAAAAAAGAACGTAAGAAACATCACGCGCCAAGTCTTACAGACGTTTGATTTGAAGTGATTATTCAAAGGGCATATGCTATCATTTTTGTATAGTAAACAAACCTTAAAGGACGCATGTTAAGGTTTACAAATTGTTTCCGAAAGAAGAAATGAATATGAATAAGAAATTTATAAGTATCTTATTAAGTATGGCGATGGTGCTATCAATGTTATTGGTGCCAGGGACGGAGGCAATGGCGGCAGGAGATTAAGGGAGCCTGTATCGTGAGCGGTACGGGCTCCTTTTTGAGTACGCGTACCGTTATTGAGAAAATAATTAGTTGACACTAACTCTACATGATGTTAATCTGTGATTAGCATTGACTAACTAAATATATGGAGGAAAGACTATTGAAGAGAATGAGGAGAAAATGCAAAACACTTCTGCTGGCAGTATTATTGCTAATCACAGGTGTGATAATAGGTGAAGTAAACGTATCGGCAGCAGAGAAAGAGATTACCATTGACAGCATTTCCGTAAAGCAGGATTCGTTCAACGGATTATGGCAATTGAAATTTGCGGATGCAAATTATACGGATGCGATCACGAAAATCTCTGTCAATGACACGGACTGGGAAGCGTATAGTTTCACACCTTCTATGGGTGGAAAATATCGTATCCGGGACGGCGCCGTTGAATTTGCACAGAAAAGCTACAGTCAGACCGCAGCGTTGAAAAATGGTGATGTGATTTCAATTACGGCAACCGGATACAAAACATTAGCTTTCAAAGTTGCTATCGCGGATGGAAAGCTTACAATTTCGCAGGATACAAAGCCAGGCGATAACATGAAGCTTTACGTGCGACTAGTCGGAAGCTTTGAGTCGGCACTTGTAAATCAAAAAGGATACGATGCAATCAGTGGTGCATCTACGAATGTGACGCAAAATAAAAACAGTGATGCAAGTGTAGAGGTTGCACTTGTAAATGCAGATCAGGAACCGACAAAAGATGATTGGAAGCTTTTAAGCGAAAGCGATATTCGTATAAAATCCAAAGAGTCTTCGGTGATAATTGTAAATCACGACGATGCATCCAAAGGAAATGATTCTGGGATGGCGGGTGTGTATTCCGTTCATGATGGTTCCCTTACGTTAGCCGGAACCCCTGCAAATGCAGGTACATATGATATCAGCGTATCGATCACAGACGAAGACGGACATACTGCGACAAGTAATAGCCTGCCGTTTCGTGTTTTCAGTGGAGAAGAAACATTAAAAGATCAGCTTGTGTTATCAAACTGTACGAAAACGGCAGACGGAAAATATATGTATGATATGGAGCCGTGGGCGATTAAAAACTTTACAGATGCTTCCGGCGATCAGAGGGTCACTGTTCCGGCAGATGTAAAAGCGTGGTATGGTTCTCACACAAGTGGCACATATGGAGAACTTGGATATGCTGTATCAGAGGGCACTGCACAGAAGCAGACATTGATCTTGCCAAAAGGATGCAATCTGACATTGGTAAATATGGATATTTTATCCAGTGTGAAAATTATTGTTGGGGACGGTGCGAAGCTCACACTTCGAGATTCTGTCATTCAGGGAGTTGTAGAAGTACAAAATGGCGGAACATTTTCCATGAATTATAACGACTATGGAGAAGGCGAGTTTCTGAACGGAGCGTCCATTAATGGTCAACTGATCTTGCAGGATGGTGCCACATTGGAAAATGCAAAAATTTACTCAAATACGAACAACATTGCCAATGGATCAAGTGCACGTCACAATACAGAACCGGTCGTTGTCGTAAATGGAAATGTTTCATTGAAAGGAAAGGTATTCGTGCGCGGCGATGAGGCACCTACCGGAACAGATGCTGCTACAGGAAAAAGCTATACCGGCCAGAGGGGACTGAAGGTTAATGGCACACTTACTTTGGAAAAAGATGCCGTACTTGCTGTCTTTGGCGGTGGAAAAGATGCAACTACATCAAATGGCGGAACAGCAGTTGAGCTAAATGGCGGAACCATTACCGGAGAAGGAAAACTCATCTGCGTCGGTGGCGATGGACATTTTGGAGAAGGTGGAAATGCAGTAAGCGGTATGGGAACGATTTCCGTAGCAAATGCATACTTAGAAGGTGGCGCTTCTGTTTCCAAATCAAGTACACCGGGAAAAGCATTGGGTGATAATGTGAAGCTTGCAGGAACAACGAATCGAAATCTGATCGATGGAGAAAATGTAAATGATATCGATTATGATAATGATACATATTGGAGAGATATTCTGACTGTGCCGAACCTTTCTTTATATCCGGTAGATGCAAATGCACCGGGCGAGACGACAGAGCCGGAAAAGCCGGGCGAGACGACAAAGCCGGAAAAGCCGGGCGAGACGACAAAGCCGGAAAAGCCGGGCGAGACGACAAAGCCGGAAAA
>NZ_QUKZ01000018.1:32600-56893 GCF_003481355.1 Dorea sp. OM07-5
CCGGAAAAGCCGGGCGAGACGACAAAGCCGGAAAAGCCGGGCGAGGCGACAGAGCCGGAAAAACCGGGCGAGACGACAGAGCCGGAGAAGCCATCAAGTGGTGGAACAGATACGAATACAGGTAAGGATAAACAAAACAAGACGAAAACAACTGTAAAAACACAAGTGAAAAGCAAAAAGAATGCTTCGGTTAAAACAGGCGACAGTTCCAAGCCGATTTTATGGGCGGTTCTTATGGTCGTAGCAATTGCCGGAATAACAAGAAGCTTAATGCTGAGAAAAAAGAACTAATGGTCTTTACAAGTTAATCACTTTTTTTGTTCACGGATAACAATAACATCATTTAAATTTAATATCATATTTGGTTGAGGAAGCACAGAAAGGTCATCCCGAAGTATAAGGAAAATGGTGATCTGATGTGCTTCTTCGATAGTTTAATACAGCGGCTGATATCGTCAAGGTCCGCAAGTCGACGAAGTCACACGTTTCGATCTCACTGAAGGATTTAGAGACGAAGAGACTGGTCGACAGGATTCAAAGTCCGAATAATAAGAAGCGTATAGAGATTGTTTTATTAGATGATGCAATTCCGATCATAGAAGCAGGGAAAAACGCACAGAAGCAATTTGCGAAAAATGTTTTAAGTGGATTAACAGAAGAAGAGATGCAGATGTGCATCCAGGTATTTCAAAAGATTTGTAACAATGCGGATGAATGTTTGAAGAGAAATGCGGAGTGAGATGATGAAAAAAATATTTATGTTATTTGACAAGAATGGTAGCTGCCATCATCCTTTCTTTCGGATGCTACATCCCGGTTACATTGTTCAGCAAGAAAAAACCAATGGTGGGTCTGCTGATGATCCCAAAGACATGTGCTTACATGTGGATGATCGCAATGGGACTTCAGTTGTTATTTTAGATAATAGGAAAAATTGAAAAGCTGTCGCTTTTACGATGGATCAATCGCAAAGTGGCAGTTTTTTTACTATCTTGATTTCAAACAGGTGTAGTATTATACTACAGCTATACGTAGATATTGTTTGACTCATTAATAGAAGAAATTAGGGATTTGACATGATGAAAAACATAGGAAGACATTTTACACCGTTTCAATTGATCACGATGGGTTTTGCCGCAGTTATCTTATTTGGCGCGTTTTTGCTGACGTTGCCAATCTCCTCGGTGGAGGGAGTATTTACGCCATTTCACAAGGCTTTATTTACTTCTACTTCGGCGGTGTGCGTGACCGGGCTGGCAGTGCTGGACACGGGGAGCTACTGGTCTTTCTTTGGACAGCTTGTTATTTTAATACTGATCCAGATCGGTGGGCTTGGCGTGGTGACAGTTACGGTTTCGATCACATTGTTGTCCGGGAAAAAGATTTCTCTTATGCAGCGCACGACAATGCAGGATGCCATTGCAGCGCCAAGGATCGGAGGAATTGTCCGACTGACGAAGTTTATATTAAAAGGAACATTTCTGGTAGAGCTTATCGGAGCGGTATTACTGCTGCCGGTTTTCGGAAAAGATTTTGGCGTGAAGGGAATCTGGATGTCAATCTTTCATTCTATTTCTGCATTTTGCAATGCGGGATTTGACATTCTCGGAACGACGAAAAATACGTTTCCGTCCCTCCTGCAGTATGCGGGAAATGCTCTTGTAAATGTAGTGATTATGCTGCTTATCATTATCGGCGGCATTGGTTTTCTTACATGGGAAGATGTGTGCACGAACACATATCATTTCCGGCGCTATCGACTGCAAAGTAAGATCGTTCTCGTGACGACGGCGGTGCTTATTTTATTGCCGAGCCTTTTCTTTTTCTTTTGGAATTTTAAAAATCTTGCAATGGAGGAACGGCTGCTTGCATCGTTTTTCCAGGCGGTGACACCGAGAACTGCCGGGTTTAACACCGTAGATATTGGAAAGATGGCGGAACCGGCACAGACACTTATTATCATTCTTATGCTGATCGGTGGATCGCCGAGTTCTACAGCCGGAGGTATGAAGACAACGACAATTGCAGTGCTGCTCTTAAATGCATTTGCAACATTTCGAAGTAAAGATACGGTAAGTGCATTTCACAGGCGAATTGATAATCATGTAATACGCGATGCAGCTACACTTTTGATGCTGTATGTGATGCTTTTCTTTGGCGGCGGAATCGCGATCAGCATGTATGAAGGTCTGCCATTGGCCGAATGCCTTTATGAGACGGCTTCGGCGGTTGGAACAGTGGGACTTACACTTGGAATCACGCCACACCTTCATATGGCGTCCCAGTTGATCCTTATCGTGTTAATGTATCTTGGAAGAGTCGGAGGACTTACATTGATCTATGCTGTATTTTCATCCAGAAATAAGAGTACAGCAAAGTTCCCGGTAGAACAGATTACAGTTGGATAGTTTGGAGGAAATAGACATGAAAAATATTTTACTTATTGGACTTGGAAGATTTGGCAGACATCTCGCCGTAGAGTTAAATGAGCTTGGCCATGAGGTTATGGCAGTTGATGATGAGGAAGACAGAGTAAATGAAATTCTGCCATATGTTACGAACGCGCAGATTGGAGACAGCACAAATGCAGACTTCTTAAAATCACTTGGGATTGGAAATTTTGATATTTGTTTTGTAACAATTTCGGCAAATTTTGAAAATTCATTGGAGACGACTTCTCTATTAAAAGAGCTTGGAGCAAAGATTGTTATCTCCCGGGCAGAACGAGATATTCAGAAGAAATTTCTCTTAAGAAACGGAGCAGATCAGGTCGTATACCCGGAACGCCAGGTAGCCAAGTGGGCATCTATCCGGTACACGGCAGACCACATTTTGGATTATATGGAAATTGACGCATCCCACGCAATTTTCGAGGCGGAAGTGCCGGAGGAGTGGCTTGGAAAGACAATCGGAGAGCTGGATGTCCGAAGAAAATATAATATCAATATCATTGCAGTGAAAGATAAAGGCGGGGTGAACATCGCCCTTTCCACAGATACGCTTTTGAAGCAGGATGCGACAATTTTAGTAATCGGAGAACATAAAGCGATTAAGAGATGGTTCAACATATAAAATCTGAACGAGCGGACCTTCTTATATAGAAAATACCTTTTACAGTTTATCAATTTTGTGTATTAGACAGGATAAACTTAGAGGAGTAGTATGTTTTCTAACAGCTGATATAGCTGTACACAAAATATAAGGAGGACAGCAAAATGGGAGAAAGAAGATTAACGTTCCGTGGGGGACGTGCAATGGCGTTGGTTCCATTTGCGATATTTATTATTATTACGATAGGATTATCTTTCGCAAATTTTCAGGATATTAATGCCATGGTTGCAGCAGGTGTGATCGCACTTTTGATTGGAATGCTTTTCAGCAAAGATCTGGATCGTTATTGGGATGTTATATTAAAAGGACTTGGTTCGAAAGTAGCGATGACCGCAGTGATGTTATGGTTAGTTGTGGGAATGTATGGAGCCATATTGAAAAGTGGACATATTGTAGAAGGACTTGTATGGGTTTCCGTAAAACTTGGAGTGTCCGGAGCCGTATTTACAGTATGTGCATTTGTTTTCTCGGCATTGTTTGCAGTGGCAACAGGATCTGGGTTTGGAACGATTTCAACGATGTGCTTTATTTTATATCCGGCGGGTATTTTATTAGGATGCAACCCGGCGGTTCTGGCAGGTGCGATCTTATCTGGAGCAGCATTTGGTGATAACTTCGCACCGGTATCGGATACAACGATCATTGCAGCAACCTCTCAGGAGTATAAATATACAAATGGAGCGGCAAGCATTGGTGGCACCGTAAAATGCAGATATAAATATGTTTTTATCGCTGCGATCATTGCAGCAGTATTGTTTTTTGTATTTGGCGGTTCCGGAAATACACTGGATCCGACAGAAGCGGAAAATCTGTTGAAGCAGTATCAGATGCCACAAGGATTGTTACTTCTGATACCTACACTGGTAGTTATTATTCTGGCTGTAAAAGGAGTAAATATCTTTGCCAGTCTTGGAACAGGAAGCATTCTGGCGATTGTGATCGGATTGGGCGCAAAGCTTTTCAAACCGAGCGATCTGATCTGCATCAAAGATGGCGCAATCAGCGGAACGATCACAAGTGGAGTGTCAGGTATGTTTAATGTATCGATCCTGCTAATGATCGTTGTATCTATGGGAGAGCTACTTATAGCATCCGGATGCATGGAGGCAGTTGTAGATTGGCTGAACAATTCAGTCATCAAAACAGAAAGAGGCGCGGAAATTTCGATGTTCTGCCTGTCTACTGTGTTTGGTATTCTGATTGCTGCAATCAACACAATTGCAAATATATGTGTAGCTCCATTTATCAATGCGATCGGTAAGAAAAATGACATTCATCCATATAGAAGAGCAAATATACTTGCGACAACCATTTGCTCATTTCCATTTTTCCTTCCATTCGGCGGATGTGTATTACTTTTGCTTGGTGGAATCTCTTCGCAGACAGATGCATATGCATTTCTTCCGAAGCTTGGCGCAGGAGACATGATTGCTACGACGTTTTACAGCTGGGCAATCTGGGCAGTGATGCTTGTAAGCTGCATTACCGGAAAGGGAAGAGCATTCGAAGGAAGAAATGGAGAGTATATCGAAGCAAAAAAGAATCCGAATAAATAAGAGAGCAGTTTTCAAATGCAAAGGGGGTAAATTTTAAAATGAATGAACTGACAAAATTAATCAAAGCGGACATGCTTCCGGCACTTGGTGTGACGGAGCCGGGAGCGATTGCATTCAGTGTAGCGAAGGCACGTTCCTACACAAAAGGAGAATTAAAACATGTAAATGTTGCAATGAACAGTGGAATGTATAAGAATGCATTTACGTGTGGAATTCCGAATTCCAATGAAGTGGGCAATGTGTTTGCTGCAGCACTTGGCTATGTGGCTGGAAATGCAGAAAAAGGATTGGAATCGCTGGCGGATGTAAAACCAGAAGACAATGTTACCGCACAAAAGCTCATTGACGAAGGTAAGATCACCGTCGAGTTAAGCGGTATTACAAGTCGTATCTTTATCCAGGCAACAGTGGAGACGGAAAGCGATAAGGCAATAGTTACGATCCGTGATTCTCACACGAATATTACGAAGATTGAAGTAAATGGTGAGGTGCTGGAGGAGAGTGAGGCAGAGCATGCCGCAGATACGACAGAGGCGGACGCAAAGGAAGAGGTACATTCTATTCACAGCTATACATTGAAGGAAATCTTAGAATATGTAGAAACTGTTCCGGTGGAAGAGATTGAATTTGTAAAAGAAGCTTACAAAGTAAACCTGGAATTATTCCACGAAGGACTTGAAAATCCACGCACTACATTTGCAAGAACGCTTCTTGCAATGAACGGTGGTAAAGAGATTTCCGACGATGAGAAGAATACAGCGTCTCTTCTTTGCAATGCAGCCATCGAGGCACGCGTGATCGGACTCGACAAACCGGCAATGAGTATTACCGGTTCCGGCGCACATGGAATTATCGCTACAATGCCACTCTATGGTGTGTACAAGATTAACCACTTGAGTGAAGAAATTTTGTATCGTGCGACAATGTTGAGTTATCTTGTCTGCACTTATATTAAAGAGTACTCCGGAAGATTGTCTGCGTTTTGCGGATGCGCGATTGCGGCAGGATCTGGTATGGCTTGCGGAGTCTGCTACATGAAGGGTGGCAGATTAAAGGAACTGGAATATACCCTCAACAATATGGCATCTTCCATTACCGGCATGATCTGCGATGGCGGAAACCAGGGCTGTACGATGAAAGGTGTGGCTGCCTGTGATACAGCATTTCGATCAGTAGAATTTGCACTTGAAGGCGTTCATATCGACAAGGCTCATGGTATCAACGGGGCGACTCCGGAAGAGACGATGCGCAACATGGGACTTATTGCATCGCCGGGAATGGTAGCGACAGAGAAGACGATCGTAGAAATCTTTGAAGATAAGTTGAGATAGTCGGAGACAGGATTGCGGAAACCAAACCATCAGACATATCACTGGCCAACTTCGGCACTTGCAAAGAAGCTACCAAAGAAAAATCGCTTAGGCCTGAGAAAAAAGGCCTAAGCGATTTTTACATTTGGTGTGTTATTCGGCATCTTCTTTTACAGTAAATACTTCGATGATCTTCTTTAATGTCTCGTGAAGATATGGCATATATTCTTCCATCGATACCGGTGTCTGTTTTAAGATGCAGCTGTAACTTGTGGAGCCGATCAGCTCAATGATCGTATAGAGCATAAGGCTTGGTGACGTACAGTTGACATGATAACGTTCCAGTGATTCTAAGTAATGATCAAAAAATGCCTGTGGCAGTACGCTGGCACCGTTCGATACTTCTGCCTGGAAAATTCCCCAGGATAGATTCTTCGCAACGAACTGGATCAACGGTTCATCGGTCATAAATCTTCCTATAATGTAATCTGTCATAAATAATACTTCGTCTTCAAATGTTGGCACATTTGCTTTATCCAACTCTAAGTGCGCATCGTTGAAAAGCTGCGTAGCCTTGTATGCGATCAGTTTATCGCGCAGGTCAAACTTGTCTTTGAAGTACAGATAAAAAGTACCTTTGGCAAGCCCGGCGCGATCTACAATGTCAGCGACAGTTGTCTTGGAAAATCCTTTTTCTGTAAATAACTGAAAAGCTGCCCGCAACAGGGTATGTTTTTTTTGCTTTTTATTATCGTCTACTTTTCCCATAATCATTCCTTCTTATCCTAATTACATATATTAATAGGGATTGTTTGTCCTTTTATGTAAGCTTTACATTTATATGGTAGGTTATTTTTACTTGCTTGTCAAGAAAAATGACTTTTTTTCATTTTTTCTATAAAAAAGATTGACTGAAAGTCATTTTAGTGTATACTATACTACGAAAGAGATTTATGAAGAGTATTAAGGAGATGATACGACAATGGTTAAGGTAGGAAAGTGGATTGCAAAGCACCGAGTAATTGTGCTGATTCTCGCATTGCTGCTGACAATCCCGTCAGCAATTGGAGTAGTGAAGACGAGAGTTAATTATGATCTGCTGAGTTATCTTCCGGAACATCTGGAGACGGTAAAAGGCCAGGATATTCTCGTAGATGAATATGGCATGGGAGCGTTCTCCATGGTAGTTGTGAAGGACATGGAATTGAAAGACGTCCAGCAAATGAAAGAAAAATTCAGTAAGGTCAAACACGTAAAGGACGTGTTATGGTATGATGATGTTGCAGATATTAGCCTTCCGGTAGAGATGATCCCGAAGGATTTAAGAGAGTCATTTTTCAAAGGCGATGCAACAATGATGTTAGTATTATTCGATAATACAACATCCTCAGATGATGCGATGAATGCATTGACACAGCTTCGTCATGTGGCGAATAAGCAGTGCTTCATCAGCGGTATGACAGGAATTGTTACAGATATTAAGAACATAGCAATGCAGGAACTGCCAGTATATGTGGTCATTGCAGCAGTTCTGAGTCTGATTGTTCTGGAGCTGACATGTGGATCTTTTGTCGTTCCTGTTTTATTCTTGTTCAGTATCGGACTTGCGATTTTGTATAACCTGGGAAGCAATATTATCCTCGGAGAAACTTCCTATATTACGCAGGCATTGACAGCGGTACTGCAACTTGGAGTTACGATGGACTATTCTATCTTCCTGCTGAACAGTTACGAAGAAAATAAGAAGAGGTTCCCTGGTGAGAAAGAACGTGCCATGGGGCATGCCATTTCCAACACATTCAAGTCTGTAGCGGGAAGTTCTGTTACAACCGTAGCCGGATTTGTTGCACTTTGTGTTATGACATTTGCACTTGGACGTGACCTTGGAATCGTTATGGCAAAGGGTGTTGTGATAGGAGTTATCTGTTGTGTAACTGTGCTTCCGTCACTCGTATTGTTCTTTGATAAGGCGATTGATAAGACACAGCACAAGCTGCTGCTGGCGCATATGGATAAGCCATCCGCATTTATTACCAAACATTACAAAGCATGGATTGTAATCTTCCTTGTATTATTGCTTCCGGCTATTTATGGTAACAATCATACAAAGATTTATTACAACATTGCTGATTCATTGCCGTCTACACTGGACAGTAACGTAGCGAATGCAGAACTTAAGAAAGACTTTAATATGAGCAACATGCATATCGTCATGATGGATAAGAACATGGATTTACTGGATAAGCAGAAGATGTTTGATGAGATCGATAAGGTCAAGGGGGTTAAATGGACAATCAACATGAACTCCTTGATCGGACCAAGCGTTCCGGATTCTATGATCCCGAAGGACATTAAGAAGATGCTTAAGAGTGATAATTACGAACTTGCATTCGTAGGTTCTGAATATGAATCAGCAACCGATCAGGTAAATGCACAGATCAAAAAGGTTGATAAGATCGTTAAGAAATATGATAAATCAGGAATGGTGATTGGTGAAGCACCGCTGATGAAAGACTTACAGGATGTTACAGATACAGACCTTGTAAGAGTAAATGCAATTTCCATTGCAGCCATTTTCATCATTATTATGGTGATTTTCAAATCCATTTCGTTGCCGATCATCCTGGTATCTGTTATTGAATTTGCAATTATGGTAAATATGGCGATTCCGTATTATCAGGGAATCAGCCTTCCGTTCGTTGCCAGCATCGTTATCGGAGCGATTCAGTTAGGAGCAACCGTTGATTACGCGATCCTGATGACAACCCGTTATCAGCGTGAACGACAGCACGGCAAGCAGAAGATGGAAGCAATCAGTATTGCGCACAAGACAAGTATGGAATCTATCATCAGTAGTGGACTGAGTTTCTTCGCAGCAACATTTGGTGTTGCATGTTACTCAAAGGTTGAGATGATCGGATCTATCTGTACACTGTTAGCACGAGGCGCTATCATCAGTATGGTAGTCGTACTTTTTGTACTGCCGGCAATGTTTATGATTTTTGACAAAGTAATCTGCAAGACATCCATTGGTTTCCTTGATGATAAGAAAATGGTAGGAAATGATGTGTATGCCGCAGAGGCGAAGTAAGGTAGAAAGGAAGTAAGAAGCATGAATAGAAATAGTAAATTGATCAAACGTGGACTCACAACTTCTCTTGCTGTAGGAATGTCGGTTATGGTAGGTGCGATGCCGGTATATGCTGCAAGCTCTGATAAAAAAGATAACGATGACAAATTATATAAAGAAGAAACTGTGTATGTAAATGCAGATGCATCCGGTAATACAGATGAAATTACTGTATCCAACTGGCTGAAAAATTCCGGTGATGTTTCCGGAAAACTTACAGACAAGAGTACACTGAATGACATTAAGAATGTCAAAGGTGATGAGAAATATACAGCAGACGGTGACAAAATTACATGGAATACAGACGGAAAAGACATTTATTATCAGGGAACAACCGACAAAGAACTTCCGGTATCCGTAAAACTCACTTATTACCTGGATGGAAAAGAGATTCAGCCGAACAAGTTAAAAGGTAAAAGCGGACATCTGAAAATTAAAGTAAACTATGAAAATAAATCCAAGAAGAATGTGGAAGTAAATGGCAAGACAGAAAACATGTATACAGCTTTCGTAATGATGACGGGTATGATTCTTCCAAATGACAACTTCACAAATGTTACGATCGATAACGGAAAAGTTATTTCTGATGGAAACAGAAGTATTGTTGTTGGATTTGGTATGCCGGGATTAAAAGAAAGCCTGAACCTGGATGATATCAAGGATGCAGATGATCTTACAATTCCGGAAAGCCTGGAAGTGGAAGCAGACGTAACCGATTTCGAGATGTCTTCTACATTTACAGTAGGCTTGAGCGACCTTACAAAGGACTTAGATCTTGATAACATTGCAGATATGGATTCCCTTCAGAATGCACTCGACAAGCTCGATGATGCGGCACTGGAGCTCGTAAGCGGGTCGAACACACTTTCCGATGGAACAAAGACACTTGCAGACGGAGTGGACAGCTACACAGAAGGTGCAGATACGTTAAATGATGCAATCCAGAAATATTTAAGCAAAGACGGAGAATTAAGCGGCAGTGTTACAGAGTATGTAAATGGTGTCAACAAAGTTGTAAAAGGTGTCAATGACTACGCGAAAGGAACAACAACTCTTGCAAATGGAGTTACATCTTATGTAGGTGGCGAGAAGAAGCTTGCCAAAGGAGCAAAACAACTTACAACATTGAGCGATGGCCTTACAAAGATCCAGGGAGCGATCGACAAAATGAAAGCTTCTACAGACGGTAAGGGAGAAGCAAAAGAAGACTTAACGGTTGCTTCCGCACAGCTTGCAGCCGGAACAGCGCAGTTAAAGAAAGCTCTTGGCAGTGCAGAAGTACAGGCATTACTTGGTCAGGTTGACGGAATGGTAAAAACCGGTAAGGAGATGATCGCAGAGACAGAAAGCCTGCAGACAGCAATGAATACAGGAATTGCTGCACCGGTACAGCAGATTGGTACAGATCTTGAAAGCTTACAGAAAGAATTAGGTACAATCAATACGCAGCTTGGTAATTTACAGAAAGCCTGCGAAGCAAAAGTTACAGAATTAAATAAATCCATTACAGATTACAATGATGCGGTAGATAAAGCACAGACAGCTTCCGAGAAGAGCAAGAAGCAGATCGACAGCTCTGTTGCAGCATTAGAGAAACAGAAAGAAAATGCAACAGCCGCAGAGAAGAAAGAGCTGAATGAGTCCATCGATGCATTAAAAGATGCGAAAGACGCAACAAAAGATATCGATGCATTAAAGAAACAGGATAAAGTAAATATTACAATGCCGACAGTTGATCCGACAAACATTCAGAACATTGCAGCTGATATTCAGAAACAGGGTAAAACATTCGAAAAAACAGCTACAGCACTTCAGGCACAGCTTCCGGAGATGCAGAAAAAACTGAACAAGATTTCAGCTAGTAAAGGTGCGCTTCCGCAGGATGATGTGAAAGACCTTACAACAAAGATCGATGCATTAAATGCAGGTATGCAGGGACTGGATGCCGGAATTAATACTCTGGCAGGAGGAATCAACGAGTTAGATGGTAAGACTTCTGTCGCTTTCCCGAAAGCACAGCAGGGAATTGCTGCTTTGAACAAAGGATTTTCACAGCTCAGTTCTTATAATGATGCCCTCACAGGCGGTGCATTGAAATTAAAGAAAAATAGCCCGACACTCGTAGCCGGAGTAAGCACACTGCAGAGCGGAACAAACAAGCTTGCAAACGGTCTTAATACACTTGGCTCACAGTTAAGTGAAGGATCTGCAAAACTTTCTTCTAACAGCGATGAGCTTCGTTCAGGAGCTGATAAGTTAAGTTCAGGCGCAGAAGAGCTTGCAAGTGGTGCAGATAAGTTCCAGAAAGAAGGAACAGGCAAGTTAAAGAGCACATTCGAGGATGAACTCGGTGATGTTCTGGATCGTTTCGATGCACTGACTTCTGACAAGTGTGCTTACAAGACATACAGCGGAAGAGACAAATCTATGGATGGAGCAGTAAAATTTGTCATCGAGACAGACGAGATCAAATAATCGCTACAGGAAATATATTTTATAGCAAAGACAATTCACTAATAATTGTATCATCTTATAAAGAGGCAGAGAGCTTTGACCACAGTTCTCTGTCTCATTTTAATTACCATAGCTTATCGCAGTATCCGAAAAGGGATTAGGTTTAAATGGTGGCATAATTATAACAAGCAAAAACTGAAAAAGAAAGGATATTATAGGATAATAATTAAATAATATATGTAAAATCAAAGATAAAAATAGGAATTAGCGGTCAGCACTATTTTGAAAAGATTGAAAAATAAAGTCGATTCGGATACAATAAAAGAAAAAGGAAGGGGGAACCCGTATGATCTCAGACGAGGAGGCATATTGGCAATATCTGGATGGCATAGAACAAGGTGCCGACATTCTGGTAGACAGATACGGGGATGCGCTTACTTATTACATCCATGGATATATCCATGATATACATGAATCAGAAGATTTGATGATTGAAGCATTTTCTAAGATTTTCGCAAAGGAGCGACCGATTAAGGGTAATGGAAGTTTTAGGGCTTATTTATATAAGACAGCAAGGAATCTGACAATCCGGCATAACCAGAAGCATAAACTGTGGTTTTTGCATCTGGATGATCTGACTTTTGATCTGCCGAGTGAGGAACTGGTAGATACAAAACTTCGACAGACGGAGAGAGAACGTCAGCTTTATGAAGCGATGGCAAAGTTAAAAACAGAGTATCGGGAAGCATTGTATCTTGTGAGTCTGGAAGGAATGAGTTACCGGGAAGCAGGAAAGATTCTCGGAAAGAGCGAACAGCAGATTACGAATCTGGTACATAGAGGAAAAAAAAGTCTGAAAATCATTCTGGAACAGGAGGGATTTGTATATGCGGACGAATAAAGAGCGTCAGCAGTTGATTCATAAAAGAACACAGGAGATTAAGATAGAAGAGCGTAAGAAAAGACAGTATATGATCAGTGGAATAAGTATTGCCGCATGTCTGATCGCTGTAGTCGGTCTGGGAATGTATCTTCCGAGTGTTATGAAGCAGAACGCTGCAGGTAAGATGAATTACAGTCCCGGAATGGCAAGCATGCTCGGACAGTATGATGCGCTTGGATATATATGTATGGGAATACTGGCATTTGCACTTGGTGTGTGTGTGACAGTATTGTTATATCGGATGAAACGTGCAGAGGAGCATCGTCAGGAGAAGAAACAATATGAAAAGAGTGCGGAACAGGCGAAAAAGGATGAAGAGTAGAAGCAGGGAGCATACAGATGAATTTTGAGTTGATTGACAATTTCATACAGGTCGGTGTAATGCTTGTGGCGGCAGTGGCAGATATTATTTTCTGGTTCCGGCAAAAAGACCGGATCTATATTATTCTGGCGCTGGAACATGGTTGTTTTATGATGGGGACTTTGTATTATGTGTTATACCTCTTCATTCGCGGTGACGTTCCGCAGATTTTTTATGTAGCAGAGATTTCATGGATTTCCAGCTATCTCTTTCTGCATACTTATCAGATTGTGCGCAGAGACGGGGAAAAATCCCGTTTTGCGCCTGTCCCTGCAGTCTGCGCGGCTGTGATTTTTATAGTCGCAATGAGAAGTGAGATATTCGGTCCGGCAATTCTGTCTACAGGAGCATTTGCAGTGACAGTCGGAGCAATCACGTATATAGCGGTATTTCATATGCAGTATGGAGACGACATCCGGTTGACAGATGTGTGGCCGCTGATCTGTGTGATCCTTCAGCTTGTTCTATACATAAGCTCGCATTTTTTCAATGATTATACAAAATTTAATCTGTATTTCCTGATTGATTTTGTACTGACTTTTTCAGTCGCCGGTCTGCTGCCGTGTACAGTTTCGGAGGTGAAGAAACATGATGTACATTGAAAATATTTTCATCTGTATTGCAGTACCGATGTTGTTGTCACTTCTGTTTATACCGGGTGAGGCGAGAAAATATACGTTTTTTGTTACAACCGGAATGGGAATGTGTATGCTGTCGGCATATGTGAACAGCTTTTTTATGAATTATTATGGAGCAGATGCAGTACAGGCGGCAATTGAGATTACGCCGGTCTGCGAAGAAGTGATGAAATTATTTCCGCTTCTGTTTTACATTCTGATTTTTGAACCGAAGAAAGAAGAAATACCAAGAACCGCGATTGCGCTTGCGGTTGGATTTGCAACATTTGAAAATATATGCTATCTGACAGAGAACGGAGCAGCAGATTTTGAGATCCTTGTAGTCCGTGGATTTGCTTCCGGTGCGTTGCATATCCTGTGTGGGATTCTTATGGGATTCGGGATTACTTATATTTTCCGGAGACGTACTCTTGCAATAACCGGAATGGTCGGACTTCTTGGAGCGTGCAGTGTATTTCATGCAATTTATAATCTTCTTGTTTCTGCAGAAGGGAACTGGAGAGCATTTGGATATCTGTTCCCGACAGTCATGATACTTGGGCTGTTTGCTGGATGGAAGAGCATAATAAAATTAAAAGAAGAAAAAAATTCTTTCACTTAGGAAAAATAAGTGAAAGGATTTTTTTTATTGTGTCTTTCGTATAGATAGAGAGTGAAAAAAGTATATAAAATCGAGAAAGGAGGTCGGAAAATGGATCAGAAGGAGATCAGAAAATGTAAGATCCGTCGCCGGAGTCTGTTTTTGCGCTGCCGGTATGACAGGCGGATTATTTCAGGATTAATAGCGATAGCTATTGTACTGGCTGTATGTATGGGGAGGATGTTTCGTATGACACACATATCTGGAGTTGCGACGGTAGCATCCGGCTACGGATCTGTTCTCCTGCGCAACGGAGCAGATATTTATGTACTGATCGGTCTCGCCGCTTTTGTGGCAGGTGTGGTTGTCACCGTTATCTGTATGCGGTTTCGAAAAAAGAAGGAAAACAATATTTACAGTGAATAAATAATCAATATAAATACAAGAGGTGCAGAGGATGAATTACAGAAAAAGAAAAATGTTGGCAGGGACCCTCGCAGTAGTACTGGCTATGTCGTCTGTACTCGGATTATCCGTTCCTTTGTCGGTGAAAGCGGCGTCTGACGCCAGTGTGACATATCGGTATAAAAACAATGCGGAAAGCGGCCCGGTAAAAGACCGGACAGGGATTCGTTCGGTGAATATAGATAACAAGATATATTATGATATCCATGATGGAGATCCGGAAAAGCGCTTGAATCTGGCAGATCAGAAGGCTTTATTTAAAGCGGTTCTGCAAAGTGGAAAAGATATGGATGGTGGCACAGATAGTGTGATCAGTCAGTGGTCGTCTCTTGCAGAGCAGATTTATGGAACGCATAGTAAAGTTGCGGCAAGAGTAAATGCAAACGGCGGATTTGAGAATAATTTTACTACAGAAAATACACGGAACAAAGCAGGATATGCAGATATTTCCGATGCGCTTGCACAGCCGGAAGAGCATGTGAATGGAACAAAAGGAAAGGATTATACAAAGTGGAGTGGGCTTTCCTGTACGACCAGTCTGAAAGAGGTACGACAACTTGCTGCAGATGAAATCGCAGATGCGATTCATCATAAGATCAAAGGAAGTGATGTGCTACAAGAGACCGAGAGTGCAGAAAATACACTAAAACAGTTAAATGATGATACCGGACGGGATGTAGTATTTTCGCTTGTTACGTGTGTGGACCGCGCAGGCAGAACATTTAAGTATAACTATAATACATTTGGAATTGCATTTTATGATTTTAAGTTAGCGGTGCTTGCCGGAGACGGACTGGAATATATTACAAAAGCACAGGAGTATGAGTCGCTGCAGCAAGCGGCAGAAAATAATGCCGGCGGGGTATCTATTCAAACAAGTAGTAAGAAAGATCCGGAACTCAGTTATTATAAAAATGAATCAACAAAGGCAAAAAATGTGGGAATGGAGTTAAAACAATCTCATTCGCTTACAACGTCCAACACTTTAGAGGCAGGAAAGAAGTATTCTTACAGTGAGATGATTAACCCGGATATCGGACTTTCAACGGGGATTCCGCTTTTGGGCGAGATAGAAAAAAAGTCGGGACTGGAAGTTACATGCGGAGAGGCATTGCCTACCGCTTATTCCGGGGAGAAGGAGTATAGTCTGTTAAAGGAAAATAAAGTTTCCACCAATATAACGCTTCCGGCACAGACAGCAGCCGGAGTAGAATCTTCAGGCGTTGCAACGAATGTAAAATTAGGTTATGACTGTCCCGTGGCAGTGACATTTAAAACAGCAATTTTCTCGTTATCGGGCGTGGTGTATGATGATAACGATAAAGTGCAGATGTTCCATACATCTGGATATCGACAGGGGCATTTCAGTACGATTTTTGGAACAGATTCAGAAAAAGGCGGCACGACAGCGATGGATAATCTGTATAATCGTGCAGTAAAATATGTAAACACACAAAATTACGAAGAGACTTATGGACAGACTGTTGGCTGGTCTGAGAAAAGAAATGATGAAAGACCGGCAGATAAAGTAAATAGCCTGGACTGGACAGGAATCTTAAACGGAACGATCAACGAGGATGAGGTCGGAACAGAGACGGCAGCAGTACGTGTGAACAGGATCCTTGTAAGTGACGACGGAGAAATCCAGAGTACATTTGAAGTAGAGGATCTGGAAGAAGAACGTCCGGTTTCTTATGAGACTGAGATGACAGCAAGCGGTATATATAAACTTAGAAATAAGACGTATTACTTATATGATAAAGTTGTGAAGGACAGCAACGGAGAAGAAGTTGAAAATGAATGGAGTTATGATGAAAATTCCGGAGTATACAGCAAATGGATACAGCCGATCGGAAAGGCAGACAAAGAAGCACTAGAGGCTGCAGGAATAGAGAATTATATGCTCCAATTGATTAACAGTGTGAATTTTTATTATACAGAAGATACCTCTATCTATGGAACACAGAGTACGGATGATAGTAAAAATATCGCGAAGAAGGCGAAAGAGAATGTCTCTTCCGGTACAATGACTCAGTCAGCAGGCAGTGAAAAAGTAACATTGAAAGATAAGGTAGCATGGCTGTCGTCCCATTGTCCGATGGCAGTAACCGGTGGTGTGCTCCGTTATGATGCAAATAGTACGCATTCGGATGTCAAAGGGCTCATCCCACTGTATCCTCTTAAAAAAGTGGTTGTTACAAATGGTGTGAAGACGTTGAACATGCGAAGTGGAGATCAATTTGCACTGGAAAAGATTACAGTAAAAGGAACAAATAAAAATGGCGTAGATTACTATGGATTTAATCAAGCCCATGGGCACTGGGCTCTTACAGACAGTAAAGGCAAAGAGCTGAAAAAAAGTAAAGTGGCATCTATAGAAAAAAATAAGGCGACAGAGAAAAAAGTATTGAAGGCGGGTAGTCTTAACAGTGATAAAAAAGAAACAGTTTACTTAAAATATATTATTGATGAAGACAAATATAAAAGTCTGAACAGTACTGTAACTGTGAAAAATTCAGAACTTGACGCCACAGCCATGATCAAAGTAAATGTAACAGGAAAGCGGAACATACGCAAAGGTGATGTTATTACGAAAGGGATATATCGTTATAGGGTGACAAATTCGAAAACAGACGGAACAGGAAAAGTGGAAGTTATCGGATTTGCCAAAAAATGCAGCAGTAAAAATGTGTCGATTCCAAAGAGCATTTCATGGAATTCGGTCAAATATAATGTAACAGCGATTGGAAAGCGTGCGTTTGAAGCAAATAAGAAAATCAAAACGATTGTACTTCCGGATTCTATCGAAAAAGTTGGATACAAAGCATTTTACAGGTGTTCGAATCTTAAGAAACTTACAGTTGGAAAGAATGTAACAAAAATGTTTGCACATGCGTTTTGTCAGAATAAGAAGTTGAAAAAGATTGTATTTAAAGGAACAAAACGGATGAGGTTGGAGAAGCCACATGTATTTATTAATGTGAAGAATGCAAAAGTATATGTGCCAAGGAGCAGATATACAACGTACAAAAAGCTGTTATGCGCTTACGGACTTAAGAAATGCAAGTTCGTAAAGCAATAACATAGAATGCCTTCTTGGCAGACTCTCTTTATATACCTTACGGGAAAATGGTGTCGGGATTTCCGGCACCATTTTTCTTTGCTGATCATATGCGGATATAGCGGTGAGAGAGATTTTATGTTAGAATCAAGAAAATACAAATGATTGCCGAGCATATGCGTTCGTGTAAATCATTGAGAATTTTATATATGTCATATTAAGCAAACAGAGAATTTGTAAAGAATGAAATCTGAGATAATTATAGGAAAATAATAACAGGAGAGACATGGAATGGTAAAAATAGATCTGATTACCGGATTTTTAGGCTCCGGGAAGACAACATTTATAAAAAAATATGCAGAGTATCTGATCGGACAGGGGATGAATATCGGGATTCTGGAAAATGATTATGGAGCTGTCAACGTTGATATGATGCTGCTTCAGGATCTGATGGGAGAAAAATGTGAACTGGAGATGGTTTCCGGTGGCTGCGATAAAGAGACGCACCGCAGACGGTTCCGCACAAAGTTAATTTCCATGGGAATGTGTGGATATGACCGGGTGATCGTGGAACCGTCGGGCATCTATGATGTAGATGAATTCTTTGATGTTTTGCGGGACGATCCCCTGGACCGTTGGTATGAGATCGGAAGTGTTATTGCAGTGGCAGATGCGACTCTGGAGGAACATTTATCAGCAGAAGCAGATTATCTGCTTGCGTCGGAGGTTTCCAGTGCCGGCTGTGTCATTTTAAGCAAGACAGATCTGGCGAATGAAGAAGATAGGAGAAATACGATCGCACATCTGAACCATGCGCTTGCCGGTATTGGGTGTAAGAGAGTGCTGGAGGGAGACGAGATACTGGAAAAGACAGCGGACAGTATGACAGATGCGGACTTTGAGCGGATCATGGCAGTGGGATATAAACAGGCAAGTTACCGTAAGATGGATGCAACAGAAGAAGATTTCACGTCTTTGTATTTTCTGGAACTTCATAAAAATGTGCAGGAACTGGGTGAAGCTGCCAGACAGATTTTGGCAGATCCGGCATGCGGACATGTCTTCCGCATCAAAGGATTTGCAAAAGAAGACGGTTGGAAACAGATTAATGCAACGAGAGACCATATGCTGACAGCGGATGTCGCGGAAGGGCAGGAAGTGCTTATTGTGATCGGTGAGAATCTTCAGAAAGAAAAGATCGAAACATATTTGTTGTAAAGAAATTTTGTTTATATTTTGGAAAAAGATGTATAATATAGATAGTATCGGAAATGAGGGAACGGCATTCCCGGACAAATATTTTAAGAGACGGAGGGTTTTAAAATGGGAAACAAATATGCAGGAACACAGACAGAAAAGAACTTGATGGAAGCATTTTCAGGTGAGTCACAGGCGAGAAATAAATACACATATTTCGCATCGAAAGCAAAGAAAGAAGGCTTTGAGCAGATTTCTTCCCTGTTTTTAAAAACAGCAGATAACGAAAAAGAACATGCAAAAATGTGGTTCAAAGAATTAGAAGGAATCGGAAATACAGCAGAGAACCTGGCAGCGGCTGCAGAAGGAGAAAACTACGAGTGGACAGATATGTATGATGGATTTGCCAAGACTGCAGAAGCAGAAGGATTTCCGGAGCTGGCTGAGAAATTCCGCATGGTTGCAGCGATCGAGAAAGCACATGAAGAGCGCTACCGTGCACTGCTTCATAATGTGGAAGCACAGGAAGTATTTGCGAAGAGCGAAGTAAAAGTATGGGAGTGCCGCAACTGTGGACACATTGTAGTTGGCGAAAAGGCACCGGAAGTCTGTCCGGTATGTGCACATCCACAGGCATATTTTGAAGTACATGCAGAAAATTACTAAGATTCGATGAAACAGAAAGAATAATCAAGAGAAAATTACTGAGATAAAAGGAGGATATCCCGTTGACAATTAAAGAAATAGCAAAACTGGCAGGCGTATCAAGTGCGGCCGTATCCAGATATCTGAACGGAGGCTATGTCAGTGAAGAGAAAAAAGAACAGATACGCAGTGTGATAGAAAAGACGGGATATCAGCCTTCTGCGCAGGCGAGAATCCTGCGGACGAAAAAAGCAAGTCTTGTGGGGGTTGTCGTTCCGAAGATTAATTCGGAGTCGATCAGCCGTGCTACGGCAGGAATTGAGAAGATTTTATCAGAACGGAATTACCAGATGCTCCTCGCAGGAACAGACAATACGCCGTCAAAAGAAGTATCCTATATGCGTTTATTCGAGAATTATCCGGTGGATGGCATTATTCTTATAGGAACAGTGATCACAGCAGAACACCGGCGTTTTTTTAAAGAAGCAAGAGTTCCGGTTGTTGTAGTCGGACAGTATACGAAGTATGCTAACTGCATTTATCATGACGACTATGGTGCCGGAAAGGCAATGGGGCATGCAGTTGCGTTAAGAAGCCGGGAACGGATCGGATACATCGGAGTAACGAGAGAAGATAAGTCGGCCGGAGCTGCGAGAGAAGACGGATTCATGGCAGGCATGAAAGCGGCAGGCAGGGAACCTGAAAGTGTGTACCGGAGGACGGCAAAATTTACAACGGAATCCGGATATGAGGAGAGTGTGAAATTATTAAAAGAAAAACATGATATCGATATCATATCATGCGCGACAGATACGATTGCTGCAGGAGCGATCCAGGCAGTGAAAAGTGTCTGCCCGGATAAAGAGATCCTTGTGACAGGGTTTGGTGATAACCAGTTGCTGAAAGCGGTTACAGGAGGAATTCCAACGGTGCATTTCGGCTATATGACAAGTGGCATAAGAGGTGCGGAACTGTTGCTTGACCGGATTGAACAGGATGAAAATGTATCCGTGGAAATGAAACTGGGATTCCGACTGATCGGTCTGGATGAGCTGCCGGACGATAAGGAGTAGTTGTCAGGGGCAGGTTTTAAGGAAGGACTGGTTGCCAGAAACAGGCTTTATAGGTAGAAGTGTACAAAATTGAATCAAAAATATCAGTAAAAATGCCATCTTTACAAATGGCATTTTTTTTCTTATCATAAAACCATGAAATGTGAAAACGATTTCACATTATAGGAATGAATGAGGAAGGAGAGCAAGAGATGGATTACAATAAGACGGCAAAAGAAATCTTAGAACATGTTGGCGGAAGTAAGAATATTGCATCTGCCGCACATTGTGCAACAAGACTTCGGCTTGTA
The DNA here is from genome assembly GCF_003481355.1 of Dorea sp. OM07-5. Taxonomy (NCBI): domain Bacteria; kingdom Bacillati; phylum Bacillota; class Clostridia; order Lachnospirales; family Lachnospiraceae; genus Dorea; species Dorea sp. OM07-5. The sequence continues at coordinate 53,415 of NZ_QUKZ01000018.1, forward strand.
ATTGCCGATAACAGTAAGACGAACAAGGAAGCACTGGAGAATGTAGAAGGAGTAAAGGGGGTGTTTGAGGCATCCGGACAGCTTCAGATTATTCTCGGCACGGGAACCGTGAACAAAGTTTTTGATGAATTTATCAAAATCGCCGGGATTACTGCAAGCACAAAAGAAGAAACAAAACAGGCAGCGACAGACAAGCAGAGCTGGTTTATGCGTGCGATTAAATTATTAGGTGATATTTTCGTACCGATCATTCCTGCGATCGTAGCGAGTGGTTTCCTTATGGGAATCATGAACTCACTTGATTTTATGAACAGCAATGGCTTTCTGCATATTGATACACACAGTTCTATTTATGTATTTGCTAATTTATTCAGTAATATCGCTTATACATTTCTGCAGATCCTGATTGCATTTTCGGCTGCGAAGGCATTTGGCGCCAATCAGTATCTTGGAGCGGTCATCGGTATGATCATGATCCATCCTTCTCTGCAGAATGCATATACAGTGGCGACAGAGGGAGTGCAGCAGACACAGAGTGTATTTGGTGGATTGTTCCATATTGATATGGTCGGTTATCAGGGACATGTCATTCCGGTTATTATCGCAGTCTGGATCCTGTCGGTACTGGAGAAGAAGCTGCACAAAGTAGTTCCGGAGGTACTGGACCTCTTTGTGACGCCGCTTGTCAGTGTATTTGTGACCGGTTATTTAACACTTTCTATTGTAGGCCCGGTTTTCGTATGGGCAGAAAATGCAGTCCTTGGACTCATCCAGTGGATGCTGACACTTCCTCTCGGACTTGGAAGTCTGCTCATGGGAAGTCTGTATGCACCGACAGTTGTTACCGGTATTCATCAGATGTATACCGCAATCGATATCGGACAGCTTGCAAAATATGGCGTAACTTACTGGCTTCCACTTGCAAGTGCAGCAAACGTTGCACAGGGTGCCGCAGCACTTGCAGTTGGTGTAAAATCCAAAGATAAGAAAATTAAATCTCTTGCACTTCCATCTTCACTTAGTGCGTTTATGGGAATTACAGAACCAGCGATTTTCGGTGTCAACTTAAGATTTTTCAAACCATTTATCGCAGGATGTATCGGTGGAGGATGTGGCGCTTTATATGCATCACTTGCACATCTTGGCGCGAAAGGAACAGGAGTGACCGGTATTTTCGGAATCCTGCTTTGCCTCAACCAGCCATTACAGTATCTGATAGAAATGATCATTTCTGTCGGTGTGGCATTTGTGATCTCATTTGTGATCTATACAGATAAGAAAGCGGAGACACAGACAACTGGTAATATAGAAGCAACAGCGATTGAAAATACAGACATAGCAGCGGACACAGCAAAAGCAGAAAACACGATGGCAACAGAAAATACAACAAACCCAGAAGCATCAGAAAATGCTGTGGATTCAGTTGCAGAAGAAGTATTATACAGTCCGGTAAAAGGAAGAGTAGTTCCACTTTCTGAAGTAGCAGACGAAACCTTTGCAGGAGAGTTACTCGGAACAACGATTGCAGTAGAACCGGAGGATGGGAAAGTGACAGCACCGTGTGACGGCGAGATCACCAATATTTTTGAAACCGGACATGCTGTGTGCTTAACAACAAAAACCGGTGGTGAACTTCTGATTCATATTGGAATCGACACAGTGAAGATGGACGGAACCGGTTTTGTGAAAAAGGTTGCAGACGGAGATCAGGTAAAGGCAGGAGACGTGCTGGTTGAAGTTGATCTGGATGCTGTGAAAGAAGCTGGCCATCCGGCAACGACAATGATGATCCTGGCGAATGCAGATGATTTCAGCGAAGTTGAAAAAGCAGAACCGGGAGAAGTTACTTCTACAGATGAAGTATGCAGACTGGTTAAATAATAATTGAATGATTCGCAATCAGAGATAAAAGCGATCAGATTCAGACATAGATAAGATGGAGATAAACGTAGATGAACGCATTAACAAGAGATCTTATAAAATTAACAGATATCGCAGAAACACAGGGAGCTGAAAAGGAAGAAAAGCTTTTATTCCGGGAACATTTCCACCTGATGCCGCCAGTGGGCTGGCTCAATGATCCGAACGGACTCTGCCAGTTTGAAGGTGTGTACCATGCATTTTTCCAGTATTCGCCATTTGACGCAGAAGGCGGCGTGAAGATGTGGGGACATTACATAAGTGACAATATGTTGGACTGGAAATATCAGGGAGTTGCATTGTATCCGGATCAGCCGTTCGACTGTCATGGAGTGTATTCTGGAAGTGCGCTTGTGGAAGACGGAAAAATGTATCTCTATTACACAGGTAATGTGAAACTGGAAGATGGTGAGTATGACTATATCCGAACCGGAAGAGAAGGAAATACAGTACTTGTATCAAGCGAGGACGGAATCCATTTCGGACATAAAAAGCAATTGATGAGAAATACAGATTATCCGGATGATCTGACCTGTCATGTGCGTGATCCAAAAGTCTGGAAAGAGCAGGACACTTACTATATGGTGCAGGGAGCGCGTACGAAAGAAGATGTAGGGCAGATACTCATTTTTACATCTAAAGATAAAGTAAACTGGAAGTTTAAGAGCAGAATTGAATCGAAGGAACCATTTGGATATATGTGGGAATGCCCGGATTATTTTACGATTGGAGATAAGAAAATCCTGTCTGCTTCTGTACAAGGCTTAGAAGGCGGTATTTGGGAAGAACGTAACGTATATCAGTCCGGATATTTTGAAGTAGAGGGAGATATTTTATCATCTTATAAACTTGGAGAATATAAACTCTGGGATTATGGATTTGATTATTACGCACCGCAGAGTTTTGAGACAGAAGATGGAAGACGGATTCACATCAGCTGGATGGGAATGCCGGACTGCGAAGCGTATACAAACCTGACAATCGCAGATGGATGGCAGCATTGTTTTACTCTGCCGAGAGAGATTTATGTGAAAGATGGAAAAATCTGTCAAAGACCGATCAGAGAGCTGGATTACAAAGAAGTGATTACAAAGACTGCAGAAAATAAACTGCAGGCAGATTCCTGCAAGGCATATGATCTGAAAATAGATAAAATCCAGAACAACCAGTTCTGTATTGCATTGGCTGAAGAATTGCTTCTGGAATATACAGATGGCAGATTCAGGATGCGTTTTACAGACAATAGAAAGACTTGCGTTTCTGCCGGAAGAGACTGCCGGTATGTAGAAACTGATGAAGTGACGAATATCCGTGTTATTGCGGATGTCTCTTCCGTAGAAGTATTTGTAAATGACGGAGAATATGTATTTTCAACGAGATATTACCCGGATAAGTACAGCATTAATGTACAGGCAGAAGGAGCAGACATCTGTCTTGCAGAAATAAAATAAGGACGCTGGGCGAAAGCTTTCAACGATGACAGAGTTGAAAAGGAGCCACTGATAACAGATGAAAAGTTTGGTATGCTCCCCGTCAAGAGGACAATAAAAAATAATAAA
>NZ_QUKZ01000019.1:0-43658 GCF_003481355.1 Dorea sp. OM07-5
GAAGTGAAAGAACTTCCCTTGGAAACTAAAACAACTGTCGAAACGGTCTGTTTGCTGTCGAGAAAAGATAAATAAAGGCTGAAAAGTGGCGTATTTCCGGGCTTTTTGTGAGGTTAGTATTATCATAGAAGCCTTGCGGAAAGCTCGGTTTTCTTATATGGAAACATATCTACTTTTTAGTCTGACCGGAGAAAAAGTGGATGACCGAAAAAATGCAGTAGGGTTTAGGCTGCGGATTAGATGTCATAGGTTGTGGCACTGGGATTGTTGTCAGAGACGACCGCAGTTTAGGCCACTCGATACTAAGGGGCAGACTTGGCAGTGGAATAGATGTTAGTGAAGGAGAAACTTTCATGGGTCAAATATTTGATTTTAGTGAAATTAAAAAAAGTGAAAAGACAATAAGAAAAACTTGGTCAGAATTCCGAGATGCTTTAGCAAAGAATCAAGATTTCTTTTCAATGTTGTTGTCAAATGATGAAATGAAACATCAGGTGATGGGAATTTTTTCTGATGAGATTTATACAAGTCTTAGAGAATCAGTATAAAGGCGGTGAAAGACAGTGTTCGATAAATTTCGACTAAAAGAAGTGCTGGTAGAGTACAAAAAACGCTTTGTGCAACAACAGTGGCCTAATGAAAAATATAAATGGGAGGCTGTGCAATGCTTTCAGTTGAATTGGGATGTCAATTCAGATGATTTTGCACAGATGCTAACAAAGTCACTTGCTCAGACGGCTAATTTGCTGGCGTCGGTAAATAACTTCCCAGCAAGAATGATTACCAAGTTTGCAGAGATTGCGCCAGAAGAAGTGCGCTCAATGTATATTGAATTATATGATGAGAGTAAGGATTTATATGAGAGAGTAGCCAGCTTCAAAAATAAATCTAATATGTTATTAGAGAGGTATGGCAATGGAACAGCTCAGCATTACCAGTATGAAAATGCGATAATGACATATTTATGGCTTCGTTATCCGGATAAATACTACATTTATAAATTGAGTGAAGTAAAAACTGTCTCATCGGAGCTGGAAAGTGATTATCGATTCAAAAAGGGGGCCTATGCTGATAACATCAGGAACTTTGTGGCATTTTATGATGAGATTTGTGGTGAACTTCAGCAGGATGATGAACTTAAAAATCTGCTTAATTCTCAGCTGACATCTACATGTTATGCTGATCTTGAATTACGAACTCTTACAATAGATGTGTGCTTCTTTATTTCTCGCTATTGGAACAAGGAGGAACCAGGTCCTAAAGTGGATGAGTGGTGGCCGACAGATTATACTCCGGCGTTAACTGTTGAAGATTGGGTTGGTCTTCTGGGTGATTCGGAAGTGTTCAATGAAAGTAGTCTGGAAATCATGAAAAGAATGAAAGACTACGGCGGCAAGGCAACATGCACTCAGCTTGCTGTGAAATATGGAGAGACAAAGAACTTCTATAATAGTGGCTCTGTTTCACTTGCTAGAAGAGTTGTTACCAAAACGGGATGCCCAGTTATGGCAAGAGATGAAGAGAATGCTCGTTTTTGGCCAGTGCTTTATGTTGGAAAAAATGCCAACAAAGATGAGGAGGGCTCCTATGTTTGGAAACTTCGTGATGAGTTATCAGAAGCACTTGAACAGGTTGATTTAACGAGTGTGCATCTTTATGCACAGCTTCCTGAAGGAGAAGACGGACAGCGATACTGGTTCTTGAATGCAAATCCTAAAATGTGGAGCATGTCCAGCATGCCCGTTGGAGAAGTACAAGATTATACATTATATAATGATAATGGTAATAAGCGTCGTATTTTTCAGAATTTCTTAGATGCAAAGGCTGGCGATATGATAATCGGCTATGAGTCCACACCGGTAAAGCAGGTCGTTGCAATTCTCAAAATTAGTGCAGAACAAGATGGAAAATCAATTTATTTTGAAAAAATAGAAGGGCTGTCTTCTCCAATTGATTATGCAACTCTGAAAGCTTGTCCAGAACTTGAAAAGATGGAGTACTTTGGTAATCCGCAGGGGAGTCTGTTCAAGCTGACAAGGGGTGAATATGATTTCATTTATGACATGATTCGTGATGAAAATCCAGCACCACCTGCAGCAGATAGTATTGAAAAATATGACAAAGAAAAGTTCTTAAATGATGTATATATGACTGAAGCAAAGTATGATCGCTTAGTTGCAGTTTTGAAAAAGAAGAAAAATATTATTCTTCAAGGTGCTCCAGGTGTTGGAAAGACATTTGCGGCAAAGAGACTTGCATATTCGATTATGGGTGAGAAGGATGATGATCGCATAGAGTTTGTGCAATTCCATCAGAATTATTCCTATGAAGATTTCATGATGGGGTATAAGCCGGTTGAAGATGGATTTGAATTGAAATATGGTATTTTCTATAGATTTTGCCAAAGGGCTGCAAACCATCCTGATAAAGATTATTTCTTTATCATTGATGAGATCAACCGTGGAAATATGAGTAAGATCTTTGGTGAGTTACTCATGTTAATTGAGGCAGATTATAGAGATACGAAAGCAACATTAGCCTACAATGGACTAAGCTTCTCTGTCCCAAAGCGTCTACATATCATTGGCATGATGAATACTGCTGATAGAAGTCTGGCTATGATTGATTACGCACTTCGTCGTCGTTTTAGCTTCTTTGATATGGAGCCAGGATTTGATTCGGAAGGTTTTATTAAGTATCAGGAAGGATTCGCAAATGACACATTCAATACTCTGATTGACCGCATTAAGGAACTGAATAGAGAAATTGCAAAAGATAAGTCGTTAGGTAAAGGATTCTGCATTGGCCATAGTTATTTCTGCAATGCAGATGAATGTACTGATGAGTGGATGCAAGATGTGGTTGATTTTGATGTATTGCCAATGTTAGCTGAGTATTGGTTTGATGATACCGATAAACTGCAGCGTTGGGAGAATATTTTGCACGGTGTATTTCAATGACAAAGGATAAAAGCATTCTAATCAATAATATTTATCACATGCTTTCTTATGCCTTTCAGACGCTGAATCAAGAGACATACGATGATGTTGCAGTGGAGTCTTTTGATGAAATGTATAATCTGCTGGCTGCAATCCTAGCAAAAGGCATAGGGGTGCAGCTGAAGCAGGGACTCTACAGAGAATACATAAGTCGTCAGGAAGAGCTGCCTGTTATGCGTGGTAAAATAAACATGCCAGGAACAATAAAAAACAAGCTGGCACATGAAAGAGTGCTTACCTGTGATTTTGATGAGCTGTCAGAAAACAACACATTAAACCAAATCCTGAAAACGACAGTGATGCTTCTTCTGCGAAACGGAAAAGTGCAGGAAAAATATAAGGATGACTTGAAGAAAAAAATGCTGTACTTCTCCAATGTGGATGTTATAGAGCCTACGGGGATAAAATGGTCGTCCATTCGTTTTCAACGTAATAATCAAACTTATAGAATGCTGGTTAGTATCTGTCAGTTGATTATCGAAGGAATGCTTATTACAACAGATGCAGGTGACTATAGATTGGCGTCCTTTGTAGATGAGCAGCGCATGTGCAGACTGTATGAAAAATTCATTCTGGAGTATTACAGCATACATTATCCAGCATTATCTGTCAGTGCATCACAGATTCCGTGGTCGCTAGATGATGGTGTTGGGACTATGCTTCCAGTTATGCAAAGTGATATTCACTTGCAGCATGGAAATACGGTACTCATAATTGATGCAAAATACTACAGTCACACAACACAGGTACAGTATGATAAACATACTCTTCATTCAAATAATTTATATCAGATTTTTACCTATGTGAAAAACCGTAGCTATCAATTTGGAGAAAAAGAGAATACAGTTTCAGGTATGCTTCTTTACGCGAAGACGGAAGAAGAAATCCAACCGGACAATGTGTATCAGATGCATGGTAGTCAGATAAGTGTTAAGACGCTTGATTTGAATTTACCGTTTGCTGAGATTGCTAGTCAAATGGATAGAATTGTGGAGTCACATTTTTCTGGATTAACAAAGGCATATTAAAGTTATTAAATTTGGTGTGATTTTCAATTGTGAAATGAGATGCAATAAAAAGGAGGCCTCCTATTGAAAAAGAAAAAAGATGAAATAACTATCCGTTCCAGCGCGGCAGAATACCTGACCTATGTTGCCTCAGTTGGCGATCAGCAGGACAGTATTGAGATGCGCTATGAGGATGAGAATATATGGCTGACACAGAAGATGATGGCAACATTGTACGATGTCGGCACTAACACTATAAATTATCATATTAAGAAAATCTTTGAGGACAGTGAGTTACAAGAGGATTCAGTTATTCGAAAATTTCGAATAACTGCCGCCGACGGAAAAAGCTACAGCACAAATCACTATTCCTTAGAGATGATCATTGCAGTAGGATTTAAGGTAAATTCTGAGCGTGCGGTGCAGTTCCGTAAATGGGTCAATCAAATTGCAAAGGACTATACCATCAAAGGCTGGGTTATGGATGACGAGCGTCTCAAACGCGGAACTTATCTGACAGAAAAGTATTTTGATGAGCAGTTAGAACGAATTCGTGAAATTCGAGCAAGCGAAAGAAAGTTTTATCAGAAAATAACTGACCTGTATGCCACAGCCATTGATTACGATAAGAATTCTGCAACTACCAGGAGATTCTACGCAACAGTTCAGAATAAAATGCATTACGCAGTTCATGGTCATACGGCGGCTGAACTGATTGTAGAAAGAGCTGACCATACAAGAGAGCATATGGGATTAACTACTTGGGCAGATGCTCCTGAAGGCAAAATTAAGAAGAGTGATGTTACGGTTGCCAAGAATTATTTGAGTCAGGATGAAATGAAACAGCTGAATCGTATGGTTACTGCATACTTGGATTTTGCTGAGAATATGACATTACGGCATATTCCACTCACGATGCAGGATTGGGAAAAACGGCTTAATAGCTTTATTGAAATGTTTGATTATGGTATTTTACAGGATGCAGGGAAAGTGTCAGCTGAAATTGCAAAGCTTCATGCCGAGACTGAATTTGAAAAGTATCGTGTTATCCAGGACAGATTGTTTATGTCTGACTTTGATAAGTACATGATGGAATTGGAAGAGAATGCGAAGAAATAACGGGATTGTTTCTCCCTTTCAATGCCGCATTTTCAGAATTAATAAGGTCGAGTGCATGGAAACCTGGCTATCAGTTAGGACGAAAAATAGCTGTTGACCTGTTTTTATACGAAGAACAGACAAGGTGGAGGCGATGGCGGTTCTTCGTCAAATTTGACTTTTATGTTGGAATCACTATAATAGTAGAAATGATTAAAAAAGTTGAACTTTTTCCGTAAACGGACGAGGTTCAGGCTGCGATATATATAGCAGAATGTATCAAGATATTTTTGCTACAGAATTTATTGATATGTTTCCGCAAACAAACGGAGATATTTGGGTACATGCTATATTAGTCTGGATCGGTTCCCGAAAACTGACATCAATCTGGACGTATCGTACCATGTGGAGACTGTGGCGGTGATGAGCAGAGAACACGGTTAATAGACCTCCGGACATGAGGATGATTCAGTTATTCGAAAATTTTGGATAACTGTCGCTGATGGAAAAAGCTTGTAAGTAATATATAGAATTTGAAAACAATAGAAAGGGAAATACCTGTGAATTACGATAAAATCGTTCAGGGAATTATGGATATTGGCGAATCGCTACTGTGTACAGGCGCGGAAATCTACCGGGTGCAGGACAGTATTGATCGCATGTGTGCAAGCTATGGCTTCCTTCGGCAGGATGTATTTGTGATACAGAACAATATTCAGATCACGGTGGAAACAAAAGAGCATGAAATGATCACGCAGATTCGTCATGTCGAGACGACAGGATTCAATTATGACCGGTTGGATGCATTAAACGGGTTATCCAGATATATATGCACCAACAGACCGGACGATGAAGAATTGCAGAAAAGATATCGGGAAATTATGGACGCACCAACACAGAAAGCATGGATAATCGTTCTTGCGCAGATTGTTGGAGGTACCAGTTTTGCGGTGTTTTTTGGATGTAATTTCGGAGACGCGCTGATAGCGCTGGTGCTGTCCGTGTTCATCGTGTTCTTTGGAAAATGGCTGGAGAAGTGGGAAGAAAATCTCCTGATCTACAATCTGATACTTTCTTTTCTGTCAGAAGTATTTGTTGTTCTGGCATTCCGGGCAGGAATTACGGGGCATCCGGACTGGATCATGATTGGTGTTGTAATGCTGCTTGTTAGTTCGCTTGGTCTGATTAACGGAATCAGGGACGTAATGCAGGCAAATTTTATATCCGGCTTTCTGGAAATCATGAATTCACTGCTGGGAGCATTTGGAATTGCTTTCGGAATTGCACTTGCCATGATGTTGATGAAATGGAACGGCACAGATCACTTTGTGATAAATCCAAGTGTCTGGATACAGATTGTATCCTGCACAATAGGCTGTATAGGATATGCAAGCTGGTTTGGCATCCGCGGAAAAAGGATGGTATATTCCGGAATCGGCGCATTCATTACATGGGGAATCTATTTGCTTGCATTTGCATGCAATGGAAATAATTTCTATTCAGTTATTATATCGTCCTGCTTTGTGGCAGCTTATGCGTATATGATGTCCAGACTCATGAAATCTCCTTCAACGTTGTTCCTGACAGGTTCGGTTTTTCCGCTGATGCCGGGAGCACGTCTTTACTATATGATGGCGGGGATGGTTGCCGGAAAATATGCAATCGCATTTGAGCATCTGACAGTTATAGCGGAAACCTGCATTGGGATTGCCTTTGGATTCTGGATTATAGATATTGTAGTGAGAAATATAAGGAAAACCGGGAAAAAATTACAGACAGACCATAGTCTGTACATTGGTTTAAACGATAGCAGAAAATGTCGAAAAAGATTGAGGTAAGACGGATTTTGGTATACAATGATTGCATATATATGCAAAAAAATGCATGAACATGGACAGAATACAGATATACGGAATGTTTGTATCATTTTTTATAGAAAATCAGAGTAATGGAGGACATAGAGATGGATATAAGAGAGTGTTATGAAAAAATGGGAGCAAGTTATGATGATGTTCTGCAGAGAATGGGCAGCGATGCGCTGGTAGCACGTTTTACAGGAAGTTTCTTAAGTGACGGAAGCTACCAGATGATCGCAGATGGCATTGAAGCAAAAGATGCAGAGACAGCTTTCCGAGGTGCACATACATTAAAAGGAGTATGTCTGAATCTTGGCTTTCAGAAGTTATACGAAGTGAGCGCTGAACTAACAGAGGCATTAAGAGATCGTGAACTCAAAGGGTATGAAGAACAGTTTGCAGCGGTACAGAAACAGTATCAGATCACAGTAGAAGCAATCAGGGAGTGGCAGCAGGAACAGAATTAAAAGCCGGAACGGCTAAAAGGAGAATAAATGGATACACAGTTATCAGAGATAAGGCTGACAAAAGAACAGGCAGAAGAACAATTGGAGATTTTTAGACGGATATACAGTAAAGTCCGACTGCTCAGTGCAGAAGAACTCAAAGAAGAAAATACAACGCAGGCAGGAAAAGGCGAAAACTACTGGAAAGAGTCATGCCTTGGCGCAGGGAAATACTGCGACGATTGTGTTTCCGTAGTTGCGTTGAAAGAGAAAACACGGAAGACAAAGCTGAAATATATAGACACAGAACTATATGAGGTAACTGCACAGTATGTGGAAGTTGACGGGCAGTCCTGTGTATTGGAGATGATACAGAATCTGGGAAATGGAGCAGACATTGCTCAGTCAGATGAGATCAAAGATACGAAAGCATTTTATGAAGCATTGTATACGGATGCTCTGACAGGAGCATACAACCGCAGATATTATGAAGACCAGATCAAGAAGAAATCCATGCATGCCGGAGTTGCAATGTTCGATCTGGATGATTTCAAATTAGCAAATGATACATACGGACATGATATCGGGGATGCATTTTTAAAGACAGAAGTTGCTGTAATCAAGAAGATGATCCGTAAGACAGATGCCCTGATTCGCTATGGCGGTGATGAGTTCTTGCTGATTATGCCGGGAATATCGGAAGATTCTTTTGAACAGAAGCTTCGTGATATCCGCAGACAGATCTGTTTGGTGGAGATGCCGGAGAGTATCGGAAGCAGGATTTCCGCCAGTGTTGGAGCGGTTATGGCTCAGGGAGAGCAGATCTGGGACGCAATTGCACGTGCGGACCGTTATATGTATCAGGCAAAGTCACATAAGAATGCAATCGTGACAGAATGGGGAACCATTGCCATGGATGACAGCCTGCCACAGGTGAACGCAAAGAAGAAAAAGCGCCAGCGGATACTGATTGTTGATGATTCCGAGATGAACAGAGAGATCTTATACGAGATGCTGAAAGATGAATTTGATATACTTGAGGCTGAGAATGGAAAGGAAGCACTGGAAGTCCTGGAACGGTACGGATGCGAGATATCACTGGTGCTTCTGGACATTGTAATGCCGATCATGGATGGATTTGAAGTTCTTGGACACATGAATGAAAAAGATATGATCGAAGAGATTCCGGTTATCATGATTTCCAGTGAAGATTCCGCATCTTTTATCCGTCGTGCATATGAGATGGGTGTATCGGATTATATCAGCAGACCGTATGATGCGCAGATTGTATATAAGCGTGTTTATAATACGATCAAGCTGTATGCGAAACAGCGGAGACTGACAGCAATTCTGACAGAACAAATCCGTGCAAAAGAAGAAAGCCGTAAGATCATGATCGGAATTCTGAGTCATATTGTAGAGTTCCGTAATGGTGAAAGTGGACCGCATGTGCAGCATATCAATGTATTGACACAGTTATTGCTCGGAAGACTGGTTCAGATCTCGGATCAGTATCATTTATCATGGATGGATCGTGATCTGATCGTGATGGCATCTTCCCTGCATGATATCGGTAAGATCGGGATTGATGATAAGATTCTGAATAAAAAAGGCCAGCTTACAGATGAAGAATTTGAGATTATGAAACAACACACTGTGATTGGTGTGGAGATTCTGGAAGATTTACAGTATTATCAGGATGAACCTCTGGTGAAGACAGCGAGAGAGATCTGCAGATGGCATCATGAACGTTACGACGGACGAGGATATCCGGATGGACTGAAAGGAGAAGATATTCCGATCAGTGCACAGGTTGTATCACTGGCAGATGTGTATGACGCACTGGTGAGCAAGCGTGTATATAAGGCAAGCTATTCCCATGAGAAAGCAATGCAGATGATTCTGAACGGAGAGTGCGGTGCATTTAATCCGCTGCTTCTTACCTGTCTCAAAGATATAGAAGGTGAGATACAGGAGATGGTTTACGATACGGATGTTGTAATGTTTGATTCTGCCCAGAAAGAACATGAGAAGATAGGAAAGATAATAGAAATGTCTGAAAAATCTGGGGGGGGCAGTACTAAAAGTTAGTGAACTTCTGAATATGGACGACAAAATCAGATAACAGAAAGACAGCGGGTCACAGCGGGAAAAGTGAGTGGAAATATGAGGAGCAGTTTTGAGATACCGTTATCTGGTACGGCCTGATTTAGAATTATAGGAAAAAGGATTCAGAAAAAAGGGAAGAAATAAGCATTAAAAAAACTGGAAGGACTAAAAAGGAGAAAGTCTTGACAATTGTATTTTTCTATAATATTATAAATGGCAGATATAGGTACTGATTACTGACGGATAATTGTGGAGAACCACAGGGGAATCAAGTATTAGAAAGACAAGCCGACCGTCTGGGCAACATTTATTCGAAAGGATAGATGTTGTCCTTTATTTTACTACTATTGTATAGACAGGAGAAAATAAAGGACCGAGAGAAACTGTCGGTAAAAAGGACACAGATCAGGAGGATATGACGATGAAAACAGATATTGAAATTGCACAGGAATGTACGATGGAACCGATTACGAAGATAGCAGAAAAAGCAGGAATCCCGGATGAATATCTGGAGCAGTATGGAAAATACAAAGCAAAGATTGATTATAATCTGCTGAAAAAGTCAGAAGCAAAAGACGGTAAACTGATTCTGGTGACTGCGATCAATCCAACTCCGGCAGGGGAAGGTAAGACAACAACAACGGTAGGCCTTGCGGATGCGATGCAGAAGCTGGATAAGAAGGTTATGGTTGCTTTAAGAGAGCCTTCTCTCGGACCGGTATTTGGAATGAAAGGCGGAGCAGCAGGCGGCGGATATGCACAGGTCGTTCCGATGGAAGATATCAACCTGCATTTTACAGGCGATTTCCATGCGATTGGTGCGGCAAATAATCTGCTTGCAGCAATGATCGATAATCACATTTATCAGGGAAATGAGCTTGGCATTGATCCGAGAAAGATCGTATGGAAACGCTGCGTGGATATGAATGACAGACAGCTTCGTTTTGTAACAGATGGTCTGGGAGGAAGAGTCAACGGTGTACCGAGAGAAGATGGCTATGATATTACAGTTGCTTCTGAGATTATGGCAGTTTTATGTCTGTCCAATGATATCAAGGATCTGAAAGAACGTCTCGGTAAACTGATTGTCGGATACACATATGGAAAAGTGTCCGAGCAGAAACCGGTAACAGCGCACGATCTGCATGCAGAAGGTGCGATGTGTGCACTTCTGAAAGATGCATTGAAGCCGAATCTTGTACAGACATTGGAACATGTTCCGGCAATTGTGCATGGTGGTCCGTTTGCAAATATTGCACACGGATGTAACTCTGTGACAGCAACGAAGATGGCATTAAAATTAGCCGATTATGCGATCACAGAGGCAGGTTTTGGAGCGGATCTTGGAGCAGAGAAGTTCCTGAATATCAAATGCCGTATGGCAGGTCTTAAGCCGGATGCGGTAGTGATCGTTGCAACTGTACGTGCACTGAAATACAATGGAGGAGTTCCGAAACAGGAGCTTAATGAAGAGAATCTGGAAGCACTTGAGAAGGGACTTCCGAATCTTATGAAACATGTACATAATATTAAACATGTATATGGACTTCCTTGCGTAGTTGCAATCAATGCATTCCCGACAGATACACCGGCAGAACTTGCGTTAATTGAAGAAAAATGTAAAGAAGCAGGTGTGAATGTGGCACTTTCCGAAGTGTGGGCAAAAGGTGGAGAAGGCGGAATCAAGTTGGCAGAAGAAGTAATCCGTCTGTGTGATGAACCAAGTGACTTCCATTACAGTTATGAGCTGGAAGGAACGATTGAAGATAAGATCAACCAGATCGTACAGAAAATTTATGGCGGTAAAGGAGCGGTACTGACTGCAAATGCGAAGAAGCAGGCAGATCAGCTTACAGCACTTGGATTTGACAATGCACCAATCTGTATGGCGAAGACGCAGTACAGTCTGACGGATGACCCAAAGAAACTTGGCGCACCGGAAGATTTTGAGATTACAGTAAGAAATCTGAAAATTTCTGCAGGAGCTGGATTCATTGTCGCACTGACCGGAGATATTATGACTATGCCTGGACTGCCGAAAGTACCGGCAGCAGAGCGTATAGACGTAGATGATGAGGGCAGAATTACAGGTCTTTTCTAAGAATAAGAGAAAATATGGATGCCGCACAGATGAATAGAGTCTGTGCGGTGTTTTGGTTCTGATATTGTTATGATATACGGAGGAAACTGCCAGTGGCAGACTCTGCATTTTGTGCATTCGGAGAAAAAATATCGGAGAAAGAACTGACAAATATTATAAAAAATATGCTTGCATAAAAGAAAAACTCGTGTTATTCTATATTCACTTTTAGGAGAACATTCTGTAATCCAGAAAGTGATTCTTAGCCGTAAGGCATCTTACATTCGGTGTTTTATTTTCAAAACAAGATCCGATGAAGACAGTTAGTTTAATTATGGGAGAGTGATGTTTCTTCGAAGGAGGATTGTATTTATAAGAGACGTAGCTCTGGAACCAATTCTCAAATTATCCTGGGATTGCCATAATGCAAGACAAGGGAAAGGAGAACATTTTATGAAGAAAAGAAGATTAAGTGCATTTGTAATTGCGCTTGCACTGGCAGTGGGAAGCGTATTTCCCGCATTTGCAGCAGAACACATTGTAGACACATCGAAAAAAGGTTCACTTACGATTTACAAATATGATATAACAGGTGCCGGCAAAGCTGGTATACAGGCAGGAGAACCGGGAAACGGGCGGAAAGATGAATCTGTAGAGAACAAGTTGAAGGATTACGCAATGGAAGGTGTGGAATTTACCTTTCTTCGTGTCGGAGATGTGGACACATACAGTAAGAATGGGGATGTGAAACTAATATATGGAATCCCGGATATTCTGGAGAAGATTTTAGGTCTGGAGAAGAAAGCAGCCACAGAGACAAAAGATGGAACTTGTTATTATACAGCAGATCAGATTCAGACAGCCATGAGGAATGCACTTGCGGATAATGTGACAACGAAGAACCGTTTGGAAGATTATGTAAAAGCCGGAGAGAAGATGACGCTCACGGATACAACCGGAAAGACAACGAAAGCAGGTCTGGAACTTGGTTTGTATCTGCTTGTAGAGACGAAAGTACCCGAGGATGTTACCGATACGACAGATCCGTGGTTTGTACAACTTCCGATGACGGATGCAGGTGGAGAAAGCTGGTTTTATGATGTGACCTGTTATCCGAAGAACCAGACTGGAGATCCGACACTGGATAAGAAGGTAAAGGACCGGGCAGATGGAAAATCTGGGTACAAAGACACGGTGACAGCTTCAGAAGGTGCAGCACTGGATTATCAGTTTATATCAAAACTTCCGCATATTACAAGCACATCAACTTATCTTAGTAAATACACATTCAAAGATACAATGGCGAAAGGTCTTCGCTATGGAGAAAATGCAGTTCTTGCATTTTATGATTCCGCAGAAAAAGCAACAACAACAAATATAGATAATGTCGCCGGAAGCGGTGCGGTGGCAGTGTGGACGAAGGATTCAGGAAAATTCACACAGGATTATACGAAAAATGAGGATGAAAGTTCCCAGATGCTTCTTGGCATGACAAAAGAAGGATTAAAAGAAATTAACGAAAATTATTCGGATAAATATCTGGTTGTGTACTATACCGCAACCGTCAGATCTGAAGAATCGGTTGTAACCGGAGATAAAGGAAATCCAAACGATGTTACGCTTGAATGGAGAAGAACAAGCGACTCTTATTACGACACGCAGGATGATAAGGCACTTGTTTATACTTATGGAATCCATTTGAAAAAGACATTTTCAGATGGAAAAGGAGATGCCACGCAGGTACAGTTTGTATTGCAGAATCAGACAGATAGATATTATGTTAAGGCGAATGGAACAGACGGTGTCTACTATGTCACAGGAAAAGAAGAAGAGAGAAATAAAGCAACAGACTTTACACCTGCAGCGGACGGAACGCTCTTGATCCATGGACTGGAAGGAGATACTTACGTGCTGACAGAGACACATTCGGATCAGGGATACAGTCTCTTGAAAGAACCACTTCAGATTGTGATCCATGGGACAAAAGGTGTAGTAAGCAGTTCGGCAAAAGGAACAGAAAGCTCGGTGCAGGTTACAGCGGCTTCTGCAACAGTCGATGGGACAAATGCAATAATGGAGAAATCTTCCACTGATCCGGCTTCTGCAAATGCGCTTGTGAAAATGGAAGTGCAGAATGCAAAAGGTTTTTCGCTTCCGAAGACAGGAGGAAGAGGGCTGTATCTGCTTACGATTGCAGGTGTGATTCTGGCAGGAACAGGAATGATGTTTACTACCGGAAAAAGAAAAAAAGATGAAAAAACTCCATGCGTAAAATAATACAGATCGGATTGATCCTGGCAGGGATCGGAATGGCTTCTTATCCATGGATCAGTAACAGTTTGTATGAAAAAGAAGCAGGTTCCCGGATACAGGTATATGAAAAAAAGAGCAGGGAACTTCCGAAGAAAAATTATCAAAATCTTATGCGGGAAGCAAGAGATTACAATGCGAATCTTGCAAAAGCGGATGTGATACTGACAGATCCATTTTCATCAGAACAGAGTAAAAAAAATACCGGAAAGGATTACCGGGAGATATTACATATCCCCGGAAGTGAAGTAATGGCATATGTGGATATTCCGGGAATCCGTATATATCTTCCGGTATATCATGGAACGGACGGTGAGGTGCTGGAAAAAGGAATCGGGCACCTCGGTGCGACAAGTGTTCCGGTTGGCGGTAAAGGAACCCATGCAGTACTTACCGGGCATACAGGACTGGATAAAGCAAAATTATTTACAGATTTGGAAGAGGTCAGAAAAAAAGATCAGTTTTATATTCATGTGCTGGGAAAAGTCCTGGCATATGAAGTGGACGATATTTCTGTTGTACGTCCCGATGATACGAAGAAACTGTATGTGCAGGGAGAGCAAGATCTGGTGACGCTTTTAACCTGCACGCCGTATGGAGTGAACAGTCACAGATTACTGGTCAGAGGACATCGTATTTCTTACCGGAAGGAAGCATACAGAGAAGAAAAGCATAAGAAAAGGAAGACCAGATGGCAAAAGGAGTATCGGAAAACTTTGCTGATCGCAGCGTCGATGGTTGTGTGCGTTGGAATTTTAAAAAGAAAGTGGACATCTGAGTGATGAAAAAGACAAAGCTTGCGGGAATTGTTTTGTGGTTACTTGGAATATGTCTGTACTTTTATCCGGATGTGGCAACAGATCTGCAGGAGATAAAAGTACAGGCATTTGTAAAAACGTATGAGCGTGAACATAAAAGCAGACGAAGGAGTGTAACAGGAAGCAGGCAGGAAGAATACGGATATATTCAGATCCCGAAAATGAATGTGACGCTGCCACTTTATAGAAATGAGACAGAAGAACATCTTGCGTGGGGAGCTGCTATTTTAAAAGAAAGTGGACTTCCAGAGGAAAAAGGGCAGAATTGTATCATTGCAGCGCACCGGGGATACCGGGGAAAGCCTTATTTCCGGGATATTGAAAAGCTGGAGTATGGTGATGTAATTTATGTGCGGACACCTGAGCAGAAACTGGAATATAGAGTGCAGGATATGGATATCATCCGGCTGGAAGAAACACAGAAAATAAAAAAAGAGAAAGATATGCTTACGCTTCTGACCTGTCATCCATATCGGGGGAATGGAAAATTCCGTTACCTGGTATATTCAGTCAGAAAGCGAAGAAAAGAAGGAGACAGGAGCATGACAGAATGCAGGAAGATACAGAAAACGCAGGATGTACGGTTAGAGCAGCATTTCCGGAAAATCTGCGGAATAATTCTGCTTATATTATTGCTGACCGGAATATGGGGAATGTCTGCAAAGGCTGCCAGACACAGCTTGTCAAAGAAAATAGATACGAGCAGTCACATTGTGACTTATCAGTGGAAAAGTAATGCAAAGTTCAATACCGGAAAAGGGTTACAGTATATAAGGGAAAATGCCTGTGTGCTGCTTCATTATATGGATGGCGAACTGGGGCAGTGTGTCTATGCGGAGCAGGATACACCGGTTGGTCCTGCGAAAGAATTCGATGTGACAAAAGACAGCCGCACAAGCTGGATGTATGAACGGAAAAACGGATATGAGAAATATAAATATATCGGTATCGCACAAGAATATCTGCTTTCAGGAAAAGTCACACTTCGTGGGATTACCGGGAGCAGTAAACTGATGAAACTTCCGAAAAGCAAAAGACAGATGCTTGCCCAGGGATTCAGCTGGTATATGCAGCATGCATCCTACAACCGGACGGAAGGAAAGACGGTAAAGCTGATCAGTCAGGTTCCGGATTTTGGTGCATCGAAACAGATCATTCTATATGATCAGCTCTATACGGAAGCAAAGAATATACTGGGAGATTATACGATCACAGAGAAAACTTACAAACTGGAGAGGGATGGAAACACTCATCAGCCGATCGCTGTTTTTAAAATTGTGACGAATCCAAAACCGGTCATAAAGAATGTAGAAAGAAAAGGTGCCGGTGAGTCATCCCAGAAAGTATCACTTCGGATCGACAAGAGAGACATTCGTACAGAAAGAGCACTGGAAGGAGCTGTTTTTCAGTTAAGCTGTGACGGAAAAGCGATTGTGGATGTGATAACGGATGCAGATGGGAAAGCGCAGTATATTTATGAGCGGCTGTTGAAGACGAAGACATACACGGTGTCAAAAAAATATGTGTCAAACTGGGATGATCTGGATAAAAAGAAGAAATCAGAGGCGACAGAAAATGGCTATTATCAGAATAAAAGTCTGGCAGAAAAGGCAGCAAAAAGAGAGATAAATAAAAAAGTTCAAGCGGAACTGGCTTCTTTGCAGAGTAAGTTCCACTTATGGAATATAAAAGAGATAAAAGCGCCTTTCGGTCACAGGATTTCCGATGCAGACGGAGTGATGCTCACAGAACAGACGGAGAAAGATCTAAAAGTACAATTGTGGAATTATCCGGAAGACAGAGAACTTAAGCTTGAAAAGATCAGTGCAGAAAAAGAAGAGAGTGCGGAGACATCCCTGGCAGATGCAATTTATGGTCTGTATGCGGAAACAGAAATAATGGACAGTGATAACAAGCGGGTGCTCTATGTACCGGGAGAAGAAGTGACGGAACTTTGCACAAACCAGAAGGGGCAGGCGAATGCAGGAGGACTTCGCCCGGGGAAATATTATTTAAGAGAAAAAGAAGCTCCGAGAGGATTCTTGTTGGATGACACTGCTTATCCGGTGGATTTACGGACTGAAGATCAGAAAATTACTGTACAGGATGCTATGATCAGAGGAAAGATTCGTATACATAAAACATGTGGCAGACAGGATGGTACAGACAGTATGCCGGAAGAAGGGGCAGCGTTTGTACTGTATGACAGTCAGGGAAGAAAGGTTGAGACTCTGCTTACAGATTTAGAAGGAAAGGCAGAATCGGAATGGCTTCCTTATGGACATTATCGTCTGGAACAGATACAGGGAATTGGAGGATACAGTTTTCTGGCACCGCTGACAGTTGCGGTTACAAGAAATCAGAAAATCTATGAGATAAAAGGGCATGACATGCCAGCATATGCAGGTATTGCAATTTCAAAAGTAAAGAAATTATTTGATGCTGAGACAGGAATTAACGAATGTGAAGCAGAAAAAGGTGCTGAATTTGAAATCCTGGACGCATCCGGGAAAAAGGTGGAGAGTCTTGTTACTGATGAGAACGGAACAGCATACAGTCAGAAGATGGAGCCGGGAATTTATACGATACATCAGAGTAAAGGTGCGGAAAATTATAAAAAGATTCCGGATTTTAAAGTGACGATAAAGTCAGGAGAAGAGCGCTTATTATCTTATTATCTGGAAGATGAGAGTACTGCGCAAAAGATACGGATACGAAAAACCAAGGAAAAGGATGGCAAAGAGACACCGGAAGCAGGAGCGGAGTTTGAAGTATTGAATGAGAAAAAAGAGAAGATGCAGACACTTGTAACAGATGAAAAAGGAGAAGCCTGTGCTTTACTGGATATGCTTTCCTCTGGCGAATCATTCTTTGTAAGACAGACAAAAGGAGCAGAAGGTTATTCCTTTGCGGAAATCTTTGATTCGTCCAAAGAAACACCGGTAGAAGAAGACGGTCATCTCGTCTATACATTCAAAGCAAAAGATGTATTTGAGGATTATGCGTTTATTCACATAAAGAAAATGATGGTTACAGATCGTCCGTCAAAGACAGAAACTGTGACACAGCCGGAAGCAGGAGCCAGGTTTGAGATTCGGAACGAGCAGGGAAAAGCAGTGGAGACACTTACGACAGACGAAAAAGGGGAAGCAGTAAGCGGAAAACTTGCATTTGGAACATATATGCTTCATCAGATAGAAGGAGTGTCAACGCACAGATTCAGCGAAGACAGGAAAGTCATCCTTGGGAAAGAGCAAAAAGGAAAAACGGAAGTAATTACTATAATAAATGAAGAAAATTTGATTTCTTTTGAATTAACAAAGCGTTCGGCAGAGACAGGAAAGCTTTTAAATGATGCAACTTATCTTGTGCAGGATGAGAAAGGAGAAACGGTTGCCAGATTTACAACCGGACAGGGGGAGGAGACAGAAAAGCAGGGAGCCGGGATGTGTCGTCTGCCTTACGGACATTACACACTGAAAGAAATTGTATCACCTGATGGTTACAAATGCAGTCAGAAGAAAGAATTTACAATTACATTCAAAGATGCGCCGGATGGAATTATGAAAATGGAAGATCAAGATGTTCCGGTTCGTGGGAAGATCCAGATGACGAAGATGGGTGACCGGTTACATGGATTTTCACAGGGGCAGTTCCAATACAGAACTGGGCAGGTGGCAGGAGCTGTCTATGGATTGTATGCAAAGGAAGATATCTGCCTGGATGATGATTCGGTATTGTGGAAGACAGGAGCATTGATCGATAAGAAGAGGACAGATGAATCCGGTAACATAAAATTCACACGCAAACAGGCAGATGGAACAAAGACAGAATTATTTCCACTTGGAATATATGAAGTACGGGAGCTGGAAGCACCATATGGCTATCGAAAAGATGAAGAGATATATGAAGTCCGTCTGACATGGGATGAAAATGCCAAAAAGGAGAATAAAGTCACATCGCCGGATGTACCGGATAACAATACGGATGAGTCACTGCCTGTTACATACCCGGAAGCGAGCAAGGGACGTTATATTTTAAAGTCCGGAAAAGAATTCCGAAGAATACTACACAGCGTGGAAGATAAGCTTGACACAATAACATTTACAAATGAAAAGGCACCGGAAGGAGCGTCATATAAAGATGTATCTTCATTGGAGGATGGAAGTGTTGTGATGTGGATGGAAGATCAGAATTGCATGATTTCCACGCAGACGGAAGAACAGGATGTCATTCTGAACGCAGACAGTTCTGCGGTGTTCAGACAACTGGTTATGTTGGAGAAGATTTATTTTGATGCTATAGAGACTTCCAGTGTGATCAATGCAAATGATATGTTCAGCGGGTGTACAAAATTAAAAGAACTGGATCTGACAAGATTTTATACAAAAAACATGAAGTATGTAAAAAATATGTTCCGAAATTGTACGAGTCTGGAAAAAATCTATGCCAATACAAGAATCGAAAATGAGGAGACAGAAGGCTCGCCGGTTCCGGTGAAGGCGGACGTAAGTCCGAAATATGATTTTACAGTAGGAAGTGTTTATAAAACGGAAGATTTTAATTTTCAGCTTGTGTATAGTGACGGTTCCAGGAAAGAAGTATATCCTTCGGACGAAGAAGTACAGATTTTGCCACAGAAAGCAGAAAAAGAAGGAAAAGAGACGGTTGGATTTGTATTTACAAAAGGAAGTCTTGCAGATTATCCGAAAGCAGAGACAATCGTACAGGTTGTAGATGTAATAGATGCAGACAGGCAGGAAGTGAAAGATGTTGATTTCCGGTTGGAAGCAGAAGATGCACTCCTGACGCAGACAATTGAGATTGGAAAAGAAGATGAAAGTGGAAATCCGGTAGAAGGAGCTCTGTTTGGTATGTATGCAGGCAGAGAGATCCGGAATGCGGACGGAGAAATTCTCTTCCGGAAAGGTGAACGAATTATGGAAGCACAGTCAGAAAGTACAGGAGAAGGAACACGTTCGAAAGTAATGTTTTCTGGACTTCCATCGGATCTTTACAGTTCTGGCGCAGATGGATTATATGAAGTAAGAGAAATAAGAAGTGCACCGGGGTACAAGATTGAAAAAGGAACAAAGAACAGTTGGAGTTTTGATGGAGAACCGAAAGAAAACAGCAGGACAGTAACAGTCAGCAACCGGAAACTTGAATATGCGGAACTTGTGAAGATATGGGATGATAATCGTAATGCGGCAGGGAAACGCCCTTCGGAGATTCTTATTTCTGCAAAAAAAGACGGAACAGAAAAGACATATATATTATCGAAAGAAAATGACTGGAGGCTGGAAACAGACATTCTGGTTGCAGAGATGAAAGAGTGGAAGTTGTGTGAAGAAGTACCGGAAGGATATGAATCTGACGGGATGATTACAGATGAGAAGAAAGGAGTCTGGACGGTGACAAATAAAATTAAGGACCGGCGATGCAATCTGCAGGTAGAGAAGAAGTGGGAAGATGAAGACAATCTGGATGGAATTCGTCCGGATAAGGTAAAAGTGTATCTGTATCAAAATGGTATTCCGTATCGGGAAACAATTTTGCAGGAGGAAAATAACTGGAAAGATGAAAAAAGCTTTGAGGATCTTCCGGCAGAAGATGAGAAAGGAAGAGCTTATGTTTATGAATTCCGGGAAGAACAGACAGAACTTATTGACGGAAACAAGGAGACAGGATATTTACCGCTTTATACGGAAGAAGAGACAGAGGAAGAGAACAGAAGTTTTCTGAAAACGACAATTACGAACCAGCATGTTCCGGAGAAAGGGAAAATTATAATCTTCAAGAAAATTAAAAAAGATGAGATTGACTGGGAAAAATGGAGACCGGAGTTTTCATTTACACTTCATGGAAAGACGCTTTTGGGCGAGGAAATCAACCAACAGGGAATCCTTTCTTTTTCAAAAGAAGAAGTCAGGTATCTGTTGGAAGAAACGGATGGATATATTACCAAATCTCTGGAGTTTACAGATCTGCAGCCGGGAACTTATACGGTGCGGGAAGAGCAGACAGATCCTTATTACCGGCTGTCACAGATAAGCTGTACAGACGAAGGTGTGAAGATTGATGAAACAAACCAGGAGATAACCTGGCGGATCGGACGTGACGGACAGTCACAGGGGAGAAGAACGTTGGAAGGACATGCTGTATTTGAAAATCGTGCAAGAACCGGAAAGATCCAGATTATGAAAACAGATGAGCATGGAAATGCGCTTGCCGGAGTTTTGTTTGGAATCTATGATGCTAATGGAAAGCAGGTTGCCGTGTCCACATCAGGAAAGGATGGAAAACTGGCATTTTCCGGGCTTAAAACCGGACAGTATGAGATAAAAGAATTGCAGACAGCTTATGGAAAAAGTAAACTGACAAAACCAATTTCTGTAACAATCCCACTTGTGCTGAAAAAGGAAGAAGCAGAGAAAGAAGGAGCCGATGTAGAGAAAGCAGTTGTTTTTCGGGATTCCTGTTATTATTATGATCTTTCTTACCAGATAAGTAACAGCGCTGTTTTAGAACTTCCGGAGACAGGTGCGCACATTGGATATGGATTATTGCTCGCAGGGATGGCATGTATGAGTATGGGAATGTATGCAGGAAGAAAAAGGAGGAAAGGTAAATATGCAGGAAAAGGATAGACAGTCTCTTTGTACCGGAAAAAGAATTGCCGTTATACTGACAATGAGCATTCTTGTACTGGCAACAGCCGGAATGGTTCTATGGAATGTATTTGCGGCAGAGTCAGCATATAAATCTGGTAGCATGGAGATCAGACTGGACGGAATAAATATGCCTTTTCTCTCACCGGAAGATAAAAATCCGGGAGTGCAGACAGCAATCGGAAAGCTGACACTATCCAGAACAACTGCCCCGACGATAGAAGAACTGCGTGCAAAGTCTACGAAATGGAATGTAAGTCTGAAAGTAGCAGATGGATCAGGAAATGCAGTGAACCGGTATAATTTCCGTATTGGAAAATATGTGAATGGAGAATTTACGGCAGTGACGCAGGTCAGTACCGGTAAGGATGCAAATCAGGGATATTATTATATATTTAATATTCCGGTGACGTTTACAATCCCTGCACATAGCCAGATTACCGGGCAATCTGTCACAAAGAACTGCCCGGATGGCAGATGTCTCTATTATACAGATGCTGCCGGAACGAAGAAGCTTGCGAAAGAGAAATGCACAGATGAAGTGACAATCGTAACTGTTTACCTGCAGGTAAATGCAGCACAAACCGGATTAAAGACATATTCCGGAACGCGTTATGAAGGAGCAACTGCAGGAATTACACTGGAGCGTCCTAAGTATCAGGTTACATTTCGTGCGCCGGGATGCACAAACTGGCAGACAGATGAAATAAAGAAAGAAGTTTCAAGAGGAGAAAGTGTCGGTAAACCATTGGAACCGAAAAAAACAGGATATCGTTTTGAAGGATGGGATAGATCCGGGGAGGAAATGAGCTGTGTAAAAAGTAATCTTAGCATCAACGCAGTGTGGAAACCGGAAGAGTTCAGCTATCGGTTTCATGCAAACGGAGGCAGTGGAACGATGGATGTATTCCGGCTGGAATATCTGGATTCAGGAAAGCTTCCTGCCAATCAATATGTAAGAAGAGGATATTTATTTCTGGGATGGAGCAAAGAAAAGCGTGGCGAAGTAATGTACAAGGATGAAGAACGGATGCATGCAGACAATCCAGAAGAATGTAAATATAATCTGTATGCCATCTGGAAGAAAAAGCGTGCAAATTTTTATCTGACAGAAGTGAAAGAAGATGCAGATATGTTTACAGGTGATGGAAAACTGACCGGCGGTAATGGAACAAAGTATCAGGAACATTTTACTGACTCGTCTTATGCACATACCGATCAGGAAGATGACCCGGGATATTTTACCGGGAAAGAATAAAAAAAGTAGGTGGTATCAGATGTCTGTACCGGTTATGTGAATCGCCGTGCTTTTTTCCGTAGCGATCGGTGTAATCTTCGGATTGTATCCGGCAAATAAGGCAGCTAAGAAAAAAACGGTGGAAGCACTTCGGTATACGGCTTGACATTTTCCGTATCTTCCTACAAAATAGTAGAGCATCTTTTAACTTTAACATCATTTTACAATAAGAGGAAAAAACGATGGCAAGCAAACAGACAAAAGGAAGCTGCGAGAGCTGCACTTATTTCACATATGATGAAGATTATGAGAGCTATGTATGCGATATTAATATGGATGAAGACGAATATATGCGTCTTATTTCCGACCAGCATTACCAGTGCCCGTACTACCGCAATGGTGATGAATATATGGTTGTAAGAAAACAGATGTAAGTAAATATAGTAATAAGTTCCGGTCTGTGGTAAAATAATTCTTAGTATGTTTACGTTATGGAAAGGACCGGGAAAATGATCATTACAATTATTGAAACAATTTACAGATTTTTATGGGGAGATTTCCTGCAGATACCACTTCCTGGCGGTGGCTCTGTAGGAATATCCCTGCTTATTATCTTGCTGATACCGGTAGGAATTTATTTTACAATAAGGACAAGAGTGTTGCCTATCCGGTTATTTTCGGAGATGGTGAAGGCACTTCTTGAGAAAAAGAAAGAAGAGAGCAGCCTTTCTACATTTCAGACATTGATCGTGTCTACGGCAACACGGGTAGGCATGGGTAACCTGGTCGGCGTGGTAGCAGCAATCTCAGCAGGAGGAGCCGGGGCAGTGTTCTGGATGTGGATAACGGCAGTGATCGGCTCATCTACGGCATTTATAGAAGCAACACTGGCACAGCTTTACAAGGAGAAGGACCCTCTGTACGGTGGTTACCGGGGCGGTCCGGCTTATTATATACATCACTATATAGAAGATAGACAGGGAACGAAGAAAAAGCATGTACTGATTGCTGTTTTATTTGCAATATCCGGACTGATCTGCTGGTGCGGAATCAGCCAGGTGATCAGCAATTCGGTAGCATCTTCATTTGAAAATGCATTTTCGATTCCACCTTTATATACTACGATCGTTCTGGTTATTCTGGCAGCGTTTATTGTGTTAAGAAAGAATGCGACCGTGAAAGTTCTGGATGTAATTGTACCAATTATGGCAGTGTTTTATTTTGCAATCACCGTTTTTCTGATCATGACACACATTCCGAGCCTGCCGGGTGTATTTTCCAGAATTTTCAAAGAAGCATTTGGCTTCAGACAGGCAGCTGCAGGTGGCTTTGGAGCCGTGATCATGAACGGAGTGAAGAGAGGACTGTTCTCTAATGAAGCAGGTTCCGGTTCAGCACCTTGTGCAGCCGCAGCTGCTGAATGTGAGCGACCGGGAAAAGCCGGACTTGTACAGGCTTTAGGTGTATTTATTGATACGATCGTGATTTGTAGTTGTACAGCAATGATCATGCTGCTTGCACCGGAGAAAATGCTGGCAGGAAAAGAAGGAATGGAGCTTTTACAGGCAGCTATGCGGTATCATTTCGGGGAAGCCGGAGTTATATTTATTGCGGTCACGCTGTTTTTGTTCAGCTTTTCAACATTCTTGGGAATCCTTTTCTATGCGAGAAGTAATGTTGCTTATCTGTTTGGAGATAACTGGTTTTCCCAGACAGCATACAAAGTGCTGGCACTGGTAATGCTTTTCATCGGAGGAATCGCGACATACACATTTGTCTGGGATCTGGGGGATGTCGGTATCGGACTTATGACCATTTTCAATATTGGGATTTTGTATCTGATGGGTGGCCAGGCACTTGCAGAGATGCGGGATATGGAGAAAAATATGAAATAAAAAATGTTACGATTGACTAACAGGCAGGTGCGCTCATACAATGAAAAAAAGAGGTGATAGTATGCAGGCACTTGCAGAGGCGAACGTAGGAGAAGACTACACGATTAAATGGATGTTCGGAGTACCGGAAGTGCTGGATCTAATGGCACAGTACCAGATAAAAGAAGGTGTGGATATCCACATTATACAGAAGTTTATCGGAGGATTGATCATCGGAACGAATCAGGTGAGAATCGCGATCAGCGATGATGCAGCATGGAGAATCAAGGTGTAACAGCCTTGATTCTTTTTATATTGTAGGTGTGGAAATTTATTCCGGATTTTGCTATGATAAAAATGATATGCGAATGATCGGAGAGAATTGTGGAAGTACGAAGTACGGAACAATTCGTATGGAATCTATAGTACATGACAGCTTATGAATACGGACAGGAGGAAAAAAGATGGATATAAAAAATGCAGCACTGATCGGACTGGGAGCGATGGGCGTATTTTTCGCGCCACGTATGGAGGAACATCTTGGAAGAGAGAATTTCTGCGTGATCGCAGAAGGGGAAAGAAAAGAAAGACTACAGACAAAAGGCGTGACAGTCAATGGTGTAAATTATCATTTTCCAATCTGTACTCCGGAAGATGGAACACCGACAGATCTGATCATTATGGCAACAAAGGATCTGGGACTTGCACAGGCAATTAAAGATATTGAGAAATTTGTCGGACCGGATACACAGATCTTATGCGTTATGAACGGTGTGAACAGTGAGGAGCAGGTAGCGGCAGCATATGGATGGGAGCATGTACTGTATTCTTATATGCGGATGTCGATTGTAATGAAGGATGGAAAAGCAGATTTTGATCCGTACTGGGGAAAGATTTATTTTGGGGAAAAAATAAATGAGACATTGTCCGGGAGAGTAGAAGCAATAAAAGAAGTATTAGAACGCTGTGATATTCCATATGTGATCCGGAAGGATATGTTGAACGGGCTGTGGTTTAAATATATGTGTAATGTTGGTGAGAATCTGACCTGTGCACTTCTTGGTATTCCGTTTGGCGCTTATGTAAAAAGCAAAGAAGCAAGTGCTATCCGCGTAGAAGCAATGGAAGAAGTCCGTGCAGTTGCAAAAGCAAAAGGAATTATCATTACCCAGGAGCAGTTAGACGACCAGTATGAAACGATCAAAAGAATCCCGCCGCAGAATAAGCCGTCTACGCTTCAGGATATAGAAGCAGGAAAGAAGACAGAGATTGAGATGTTTGCAGGCGAGATGGTACGCATGGGAGAAGAACTTGGCGTGGCAACACCTATTTGCCGGCTGTTTCTGAACGGAATTAAAGTACTGGAGCAGAAAAATGACGGATTGTTTCAGTTTTAAAATGACCGGTAAGCTGGCAGCAGAATAAAAATTATAGAAGAAAAGAGATGAATATGGAAATACAGAATATTATTTTATACTTTTTTATTTACGGCTTTCTCGGCTGGTGTACAGAGGTTGCCTATGCCGCAGTCAAGGAACGGAAATTCGTAAACCGTGGGTTTTTGAACGGTCCGATCTGTCCAATCTATGGAGTCGGTGTTGTGATCGTTGTACAGCTTTTAGATCCGTACGCGCATCAACTTGGATTATTATATTTACTGTCGATTGTGCTTACAACGACACTGGAGTGGCTGACCGGATTTGCGCTGGACAAATTATTTCATCACAAATGGTGGGATTACTCGGAAGTTCCATTTAATCTGAATGGCTATGTGTGTATTCCTTTTTCGGCGGCGTGGGGTGCAGCGTGTGTATTTGTTGTAAAGATTGTCCATCCGCTGATCTGTAAACTGGTACTGCTTGTACCGAAGTGGCTGACAATCGGTGAGGACGTTGCATTTGGTATCAGTATTTTTGTTGATATTTCCGTAACGGTAGCTGCAATCCTGAAATTTAATAAACGTCTGGAGAAAATGGAGGAGATTGCCGCAGAGTTCCACCGGATCTCTGATCAGATCGGCAGCGACATTTACAAAAGTGTCATGGAAGGCATGGAACGCCAGGAGCGCATAAAAGAACAGACAGAAGCGAGAAAAGAGGAGCTTCGTGGTATGTACCTGGAATTGCAGAAACGCAGTCCTAGAATGACAACACGTATGCTGCGTGCATTCCCGAAGATGCAGCCAAGACTTCATAAGGAGCAATTTGGACGATTAAAAGAGTTCAGACGTTCAGAATGGCTTGCGACGAAAGCACTGAAAAAAGCAAGAAAAGCAGCAAAGAAAAATAAATAACAAAGAGGCGAAAGCAATGGCAGAGCGAAAAACATATATAACAAAAACGAGAACGGAGATTCTGGAATATCTGAAACAGAACTGGTCAGTAACGGTCAGTGCTTCCGATATTAAGAAGCATCTGGAAGAAAAAGAGATAAAGGCGAATACGACAACGATTTACCGTTATCTGGATAAACTTCTGGCAGAACATGTAATCATCAAGTATGCGGATGCCGGATCAGAAAGAGCAGTTTATCAGTATTCCGGAGAGATGGGGCATTGTGTACAGCATTTGCATCTGAAATGTGTCAAATGCGGAAGAATCCTGCATCTGGACTGTGGGTTTATGGATGAGTTCCGCAACCATCTAAAAGAAGATCATAAGTTCCGTCTGTTGTGTGAAGGAGATCTGCTGCATGGGATCTGCGGTGACTGTGAGAAAAAAATGGAAGATAAATAAGCAAATGAGTTGCAAATATCGAAGAAGATATTGACAAATAACTGAAAAAGCATTATTGTGTTAAATGCAAATGAGTTGCATTTTTGGAGGATGATTAGGATGAAGAAGATATTCCGTTATCGATTCAGCACAGTGGTGCTTTTTTTATTGGCAATTTCCATGCTTGTAACCGGATGTGGAAAGGAAAGCAGCATGGAGCGTAAAAAAGCAAATGGAAAAGTACAGGTTGTGGCGAGTTTTTATATGATGTATGATCTTGCAAAAAAAATAGGTGGAGATCAGGTGGAAGTGAAGAACCTTGTTCCGGCAGGAACAGAACCACATGAATGGGAACCGGGCGCAAGAGATGTAGCCAGTCTGGAAGATGCAGATGTGTTTGTATATAACGGCGCAGAGATGGAACACTGGACGGATACAATTTTAAATACATTGGATAACAAAGAGCTTGTTGTCGCAGAAGCAAGTAAGGGAGTTAAGCTTACAGGCAGTGATCCGCATGTCTGGCTTGCACCGCTCAATGCAAAAAAGGAAATGGAAAATATCAAAGATGCACTGATAAAAGCAGATCCGAAACACAGAACTGTTTATGAGGAAAATTACAAAAAAAGTGCCGAAAAATGTGAAAAACTGGATGAGCGGTATAAAAGAACACTCGGTCAGATTAAGAGAAAAGAAGTGATCACGGCGCATGAAGCATTTGGATATCTGTGCCGCGCTTATGATCTGAAGCAGATTGGTATTGAAGGGATTCAGTCAGATTCGGAGCCGGATGCTGCAAGAATGAAAGAAATCATCCAGTTTGCTAAGAAACATGATGTAGGTACGATTTTCTTTGAGGAACTGGTAAGCCCGAAAGTGGCAGAGACGATCGCAAAAGAAATCGGTGCAAAGACGGCAGTGTTGGATACACTCGAAGGAATGAGCGATGAAGATCAGAAAGCGGGTGCAGATTATTTTTCTGTGATGGAAGAGAATCTCAGGACACTTAAGAAAGCTCTCGATAATTAAGAAAAATAAGAAAGCGTTTTGGGAAAAGACAGTGAGAGTAAACATGCAGAAAGCAGGTGGCAAAATGGAAGTTATACAGATGAAGGATGTTTCTTTTCATTATACCGGGGATGTACCTATATTGGAAAATGTAAATATATGTCTGAACAGTGGTGATTATGCAATCCTGACCGGAGAAAACGGAAGTGGAAAAAGTACGTTCTTAAAGCTCCTTTTAGGAGAATTGGAACCGGATCAGGGAACTGTGGAGATTTTTGGAAAAAAAATTGGGAAAGCGGATTTTAAAGAACTTAAGATTGGTTATGTGCCACAGAACAGTATCAGTGGAAACAAAGACTTCCCGGCAACCGTAGAGGAAGTGATGATGACAGGTCTTTACCGCCCTTTCAAGAAGCGGCTGAGCAGAAAAGCGTGCAGACAAAAGATCACAGTGGCGCTGACAGAACTTGGAATGGAAAGTTTCCTGAAACGAAGAATCGGTGAGCTTTCCGGTGGACAGCAGCAGCGCGTCATGCTGGCAAGAGTTCTGGCAGCAGATCCGGGACTTCTCATACTGGATGAGCCAACCGTCGGCGTAGACTCTGTTTCACTGGAAGCACTTGCGAAAGTGTTACAGAAAAAGAACGAAGAAGGACTTACGATTTTGATGGTAACACATGGAAATACAAAATTATTCTGTGGCGTAAACAGACATTTTAAAGCAGATGAAGGAGGCATTACAGAGTAATGGAGATTTTACAGTATGGATTTATGCAGCGAGCTTTTGTAGTAGGGCTTCTTCTTGCAGTGATCACGCCGTGTATCGGAATTACGATTGTATTAAAGCGACTGTCCATGGTGGGTGATGCACTGTCACATTCGTCACTGGCAGGTGTAGCACTTGGACTTTTACTTGGAATCAATCCGGTACTTGGTGCGGGGGCGCTTTGCATTGTTGCGGCATTTGGAATTGAAGCTATTCGAAAAAAAATACCGCGTTATTCGGAGATGGCAATTGCGATCATTATGTCGGCGGGAATCGGGCTGGCAGGTGTGCTTTCCGGTTTTGTGGAAGACAGTGCGAACTTTAACAGCTTTTTATTTGGAAGTATTGTGTCGATCAGCAGGGGAGAAATGCTCGCAGTATGTATCATCAGTGTGGCTGTCCTGCTTGTGCTTGGCATCTTTTCTAGAGAACTTTTCTATATTGGATTTGACGAAAATGCGGCAAGAATCTCCGGCGTTCCGGTCAGACAAGTGAACTTTATTTTCACGATTCTGACAGCGCTAACGGTATCGGCAGCATCCAGAACGGTCGGAACACTGATCGTGTCCTCCATGCTGGTAGTTCCGGTTGCCTGTGGGATGCAGATGGCAAAGAGTTACCGCATGACGCTGGTGTGTGGAGTGATCGTTGCAGTGGTCACGACAATTACAGGATTATTTTTATCTTACTATGTGGGAGTGAAACCGGGAGGAACAATCGTACTGTTAGAAGTACTGTGGTTTCTCGTTGTAGTGATCGCGAAAAGAGTATTTATACGATAGATAGAAAATTAACAAAGAAGTTCTACCATATCATGTGTGAGAACTTCTTCTTTTTTATGTGGGATTATGCCGAAAAATATTTGAAACGCAGGATGTCTTATGGTAACATAAATGCATTGGCAAAATATTTAAGGGAAAAGGGAAAAGGGAAAATGGAAGTATTTGTAAAAGTTATGAACATGGTCAACGACATCATATGGGCACCGGTTATGTGTGTGTTCCTGATGGTTGCTGCACTTTGGTTCACAGTAAGACTTCGCGGCATGCAGGTGAGACGATTAAAAGATATGGTTCACTGCCTGCTCGAAGAAGGCCACAATGACAAAGATACAGGTCTGTCACCATTTCAGGCATTTGCGACGACGGTCGGAGGACGTGTCGGAACCGGTAATATTGCCGGAACAGCGACAGCGATCTTCATGGGTGGTCCGGGAGCATTGTTCTGGATGTGGATCACAGCGATCTTAGGAGCATCTACCGGAATGGTAGAGTGTATGCTCGGACAGGCTTATAAGACAAGAAATCTGGGAGAGCTGACCGGAGGTCCGGCATTCTACATGTCCAGAGGAATGAAGAATAAATATTTCGGAAAGGTACTTGCTGTACTGTTTTGTATTGCGGTATTTATCGGACCGGGATTTTTACTTCCGGCGATGCAGACACAGACAGCAGCTACAGCAGTAAACGGAGCGTTTGGACTTCCGTTTATTGTAGTCGGACTTGCAATGACAGTGATCGTCGGTATCGTCATCATGGGCGGTATCAAACGAATCGGACAGGTTGCAGAATTTCTGGCACCGATCATGTGCGGTATTTATTTCCTGATCACGATTCTGATCATCGTAATGAACATCCAGAAAGTACCGAGTGTATTTGGATCTATTTTTACAAGTGCATTTGGTAAGGATGCTGTATTTGGCGGAATCGTAGGTTCCGCAGTTGCATGGGGAATTAAACGTGGATTCTTCTCCAATGATGCAGGTAATGGTATGAGCCCGTTAATATCAGCTACAACAGACACCTCACATCCTGTAAAGCAGGGACTTGTGCAGGGATTATCTGTATATATTGACACATTGCTTGTATGTACCTGTACCGGAATTTCCGTATTGATGGCAGGAACTTATAATGTCTCAGCAGACGGTGGTAAGAGCGCAGCACTTCTGATTGAACACGCGCCGGGAGTACAGTACGGAATCGCATTCATGCAGGAAGCGATGTCCGATACAATTGGAAAAGCAGGAGCAATGCTGCTTGCAGTGATGTTGTTTATCTTTATTTTTACAACCATGTTGTCTTATTCTTATCAGTTAGAATCAACATGCAAATATCTCTTTGGAGAGAACAGGATGATTGTAACTGTAGTCAGAATTTTATTTTTAATTTTCTGCCTGTTTGGAATCTTGATCGACGGAGATACCATCTGGCCAATGGGTGATATCGGAGTCGGCTGTATGTTATGGGTAAATACATTCAGTGTTCTGCTTCTTACACCGAAAGTACTGAAGATTGTAAAGGATTATGAGACACAGATTAAGCTTGGATTAGATCCTTTATTTGATCCTGCGACAGTTGGTATTGAAGACGAAGCTGGTGTATGGGATACATATGTTCAGAAGAAAAAGGAACGCGGAGACTATGAGAACGAATTACTTGGATACGCAAAGAAATCATAGTATCTGTTTTTGAAGAAAATGGAGCCTATCCGGAAACTTATATCGGACAAGGCTCTAATTTTGGTTTTAACGGGGGTATGCTTGTGGATCAGACGGATGCTCCGAGAATAAAAGATGCTGTGAAGATTGCGTATCTGAAAAAAATGTGGGATAATAAAAGCAGACTATTTACAGGAACGACAACAGATGTAACAAAGAAAATGAGAGAGGTGGCAGTGTGAAGAAGTATAAGATAGGCTTGTATGAAAAAGCAATGAGAAGTACACTTTCCTGGAAGGAAATGCTTGAATGTACAAAAGACTGTGGATATGATTACATGGAGATCAGCATTGATGCTTCAGAGAAGCGTATCAGCCGTGTGTATATGAGTGAACAGGAGCGTAAAGAAATCGTAGATGCGATGTTTGAGACGGGAGTCCCAATCCAGTCTATGAGTGTCAGTGCATTGACAAAATACGCAGTAGGAGATCCGGATCCGGAGATCCGTAACCGTGGCATGGAGATTGCAGTTAAATCAATTGAATTTGCAGCAGCAATTGGCATACGTACAGTGATGATTCCGGGATATGATATTTATTTTGGAGAATCTACAGTAGAGACGAAACGGTATTTCCTTGAAAATATCCATATTATGGCAGAAGTGGCAGAGAGAGAAGGCGTGCTTCTTGGATTTGAGACAATGGAAAATGAATTTATGAATACAGTCGGAAAGGCTGTTCATTATGTAGACCGTGTCAATTCTCCGTATCTGAAAATCTATCCGGATGCTGGTAATATTACGAATGCAGCGGTTTTATATAAGCAAGATGTGTGTGAAGATCTGTTGCTTGGTGAAGGAAGACTGATCGCACTGCATTTGAAAGAAACAAAACCGGGAATTTTCCGCGAAGTTCCATTCCTGACCGGACACGTGGAATTTGAGAGAGTCATTAAAACGGCATGGAAACTGGGCGTGCGCCGTTATGTAACGGAACTCTGGGATGTAGGGCAGGACAGTTGGAAAGAAGATATTTGCTTTGCAAATCAGAGTATGAGAAAATTACTGGATGCACAGGAATAACATGAATACATGACAAATCAGAAAACCTGATTTTTGAAGCTATAACAGAAAGAGACTACCTGTTGAGGTGACACACCCTGCATCAGGTAATCTCTTTTTATACGGAACAATTAGCAACTGCAAATTAGCAGATTTAATAAATCTTACTTCCATTCTTCACCGGTGAGACGGATGTCAATATAATGCATCCTTTGTCGGTATCACTTCCGAGAATACGGATTTCACTTTTTACATCACCGATCCGGATCGGTTCAAAATTACATATACAGACAACCTGTTTTCCAATCAGTTCTTCCGGTTCATAATTTGTAAGCTGTGCCGAACTGTTTTTAATACCGAGTTCATCACCGAGGTCTACAGTGATTTTATAAGCTGGCTTTCGCGCTCTTTTGTTCAGGGACACGGCAGTAACTGTGCCGACATGCATGTCAATTTCATCAAAATGTTCTAAAGAAATCATAGCGATACCTCCTCAGATAATATATAGAATAGTATATGCTATAGTATATACTTAAAGTGTTTGTGAAACAAGTATCAATAAGAAAAGAAGTTTATTGAAAAAATGTGTGAAAGAACAGTTATGTAACATAGAGAATGGTTATAAAAGGGTGGAAGTACGAAAGAAAATCATTTATAATAGGAAAAGTGCCGAAAATGAATCAGGCATATTGAATCATGATAGAAAGAGGGCATTTTTATGTATACAATAAAGAAATTTATTCAATATTATGCGCCGTATAAAGGTGTATTTTTCCTTGATCTTGTATGCGCGGCGGTTATAAGTCTTGTGGATCTGGCATTTCCGCAGATCCTTCGTACAATGACGAAGACATTATTTACCGAAACACCAGAGAAAATACTGCATGCGCTATTACCGGTCGGAATTGTTTTGCTGATTGTATATCTTGTGCAGATGGGCTGTAAATATTATGTCAGCTATCAGGGACATATGATGGGAGCGAGAATGGAACGCGACATGCGCCAGCAATTATTTGAACATTATGAAAAATTATCGTTTTCTTATTATGATCAGAACAATTCCGGACAGATGATGAGCAAATTAGTTTCAGATTTGTTTGATATATCTGAGTTTGCACATCATGGACCGGAAAATTTATTTATCTCACTGATTAAGATCATCGGTTCGTTTGTATTTTTATTCCTGATCAACTGGAGACTGGCGATTCCATTGCTGGTGCTGGTTGTATTTATGCTGTTTTTTTCTTATGGACAAAATCGTAAAATGCAGGAAACTTTTATGGATAACCGGAGAAAGATTGGAGATGTGAATGCGAGTCTTCAGGATACACTTGCGGGAATCCGGGTTGTGCAGTCTTTTGCAAATGAGACAGTTGAATGTGAAAAATTCAAGAAAAGCAATGAAGGATTTTTAAAATCCAAAGATGCCAATTATCACTGTATGGGAAGTTTTATGAGTGGAAATCTCTTTTTCCAGGGATTGATGTATCTGGTGACGCTTGTGTTTGGTGGATGGCTGATCGCACATGGACAGATGGAAGCTGCTGATCTTGCCATGTATGCATTATATATCGGAATCTTCATCAGTCCGATCCAGATTCTTGTAGAACTGACAGAAATGATGCAGAAAGGCTTATCCGGTTTTCATCGTTTCCTGGATGTTATTGATACAGAGCCGGAAATTGTAGATGCGCCGGGAGCAGAAGAACTTACAGATGTAACAGGGCATGTCTGCTATGAGGATGTTTCTTTCCATTACAGCGATGATGATACATCGGTACTTTCCCATGTGTCATTTGAAATTCCGGCAGGAAAATCAATTGCACTTGTCGGACCTTCCGGAAGTGGAAAGACAACCATCTGTTCTTTACTTCCGAGATTTTATGATGTGACAGGTGGAAAAATAACGATTGACGGAAAAGATATCAGAAATCTTACACTCAAGAGTCTTCGTGAGACGATCGGGTTGGTGCAGCAGGATGTCTATCTATTCTGTGGAACAATCCGGGAAAATATTGCATATGGAAAACCGGGAGCTTCGCAGAAAGAGATTGAAAGTGCAGCAAAAAAGGCGAATATTCATGATTTTATTATGGGATTACCGGATGATTATGATACATTTGTAGGAGAACGTGGAACAAGACTGTCCGGTGGACAAAAGCAGAGAATATCGATCGCCCGCGTATTTTTGAAGAATCCATCAATCTTGATTCTGGATGAAGCAACCAGTGCATTGGACAATGAAAGTGAACGTCATATCCAGAAGAGCCTGGAAGAGCTGGCGAAAAACCGCACAACCATTACGATCGCACATCGGTTATCTACGATACGGAATGCGGACGAGATACTTGTTGTAGCAGAGAGTGGAATTGAAGAACGCGGTACGCATGAAGAACTTTTGAAAAAAAATGGCATTTATGCACATTATAATGAAATGGTGTAAGAGTTTAATAAACAGATGATATCAGAGAGTGAGGCAGACAGATGAATGAATTATTCGAAGTAATTGAAAAAAAGATAAAAGAAGCAGGATACCCGAGAAAGATTTCCGGAGCAGATGTATATGATGATATCTGTGACCAGATTGAAGGAAAAGAAAACGGAGAGTATATTTTATTATCCAAAATTGAGGATGATGTAATTTTTGAATATCATATTACAATTCAGGATGAAGATTTTAATCTCGGAATCTTAACAATGAAAACACCGGAAGGTACGTTCGAGGCAGATTTTGACGCATAAAAAGTGCCGGAGCGAAAAATAAGTTGATGAACAAGAGGTGGCTCTTTGGGAAAGACAAGAAAGAAATATACAATCAAAAGAAAAAAATCAAAAGCAGTTTTTAAAGCTGCAGATTTTCTGGAAGAAGGAAGGATTGCTTTTCTGGATTCCGAATATGTGACGTCACAGAAGAAAGGCGGTCCACCGGCAAAACTGGTATCGCTTGGTATGGTGATCTGTCGGGAGAATTTTGAGGAAGTAGAGAGGTTCCATTCTTATATTTATAATGATGAACCGCTGCATGATAAATTCCGTGAGCTTACCGGGATCACGGAAGAGGAGCTCCTGCAGGCACCACCTTATGAACAGGTTATGAAAGAAGTGGCAAGAAAACTGCGCGCACGTAATGTCAGAATAATCTGCGTATGGGGACCGGATCAGCAGGTGATTAGCCAGGATTTAAAATATTACCGGACAGGCATTTCCAAACACATCCGCAAGACAGTGAGTCAGATGCTTGAACAGATGCGCGATATCGAGGGAATCTATTCCAGAAAGCTGAATATGCACAGCATAGGCATTGCGAATCTGAAGCTGTTATGCGGACTTGGCTCTTCTGTCAGTCATGATGCACTGGAAGACGCAGTGGATTTGAAAAATGTGATTGCATATCTGGATGTACACGGCTGTCCGGAGCGTGCGGCACAGATGCTCAGACAATATATGAAGGAAAAAGAACTGTATTACAGATACCGGAGATTCCACGAGAAGTGGGATGGAATATCGGAAGCTGTAGTCAGAAAAAGCAGAGAGCTTATGAATGAACTGGAGAAAAGCGGGATGATGGAAGCGAGGGCGCTCCTAGATGACTTGAGAGTGATCTGTACCGGAGAAGACAGTTCATTTGAAGAACCGGAAGAATATATGGAGCGGATGAAGGAAAAATGACTGATCACATCATTCTAAGTGTGACCAGTCCTGTTTTGGTGGGAGAACCACGACTTGTTGATTTTGTGCGTGGAGAGGCTGGTTACTGTACTTTTACTTCTCCGGCAAGTACTTTTTTGTAATCTTCATAATTCTTTTTCAGAAGCTCCGGTGTGTTTAATTCATACGGACATTTCTTCCTGCACTGCCCGCAGTTCAGACAGTTTTCAATTTTGCGCATCTCTTCCTGCATTTCAGGTGTCAGCCAGGCTTCGGATGGCGCACGGCGGAGCATCAAAGACATTCTGGCGCAATTGTTGATCTGGATACCGGCAGGACATGGCATACAATATCCACAGCCGCGGCAGAATTCTCCGGTCAATACTTTCTGCTCTTTTTCAATGTAAGCGGCCAGATCCGGTGTCATGGATGGCGTCTGCTCCATGTAGCTGAGCCATTCTTCCAGTTCGTCCTCTTTCTGGATTCCCCAGATTGGAAGCGCATTATCGTATTGCGTCATATAAGCCATGGCTACTTCGGAGCGGTTGATCAGACCGCCGGCAAGTCCCTTCATAGCGATAAATCCCATATTTTTTTCTTTACAGGCGTTCACCAGTGCGATTTCCCTTTTAGAAGAAAGATAACTGAACGGATACTGCAAAGTCTCGTACAGACCGCTTTCGACGATTTCTTCTGCTACACCCAGCTTATGTGCAGTGATTCCGATATGGCGGATCGTACCTTCTTCTTTTGCTTTTTGCAGGCATTCATACATTCCAGTGCCATCTCCTGGACGGTAACACTGTGGCACACAATGGAGCTGATAAATGTCAATATAGTCTGTACGGAGATTTTTTAAGGAAGTTTCCAGCTCTTTCCAGAAATCGTCCGGTGTCTTGGCGGCTGTTTTAGTGGCAATGTATACCTTGGCTCGCATACCATCAAAGGCTTCCCCAACCTTGATCTCACTGTCGCTGTAGGCTCTTGCCGTGTCGAAGAAACGCATGCCACCCTCATAGGCTCTGCGCAGCAATTTCACAGCATAGTCCTGACAGACGCGCTGGATTGGTAAAGTGCCGAACGCATTCTGTGGAACAGTAATACCTGTTTTTCCTAATGTAACTTGTTTCATAGATTTTCCTCCTCATTATGGATTATCAAAGTGGAATTTATATTAAGTAATTATAATATAACACTTTTCTTTGATAGTTACATCTGAAAAAATTTCAAAAAATTGCACGCACTCTTGATAATGGAAGTCGATTTTTGTCCTGTCTTGTGTATCTCGAAAGTGGCTGTTTTACAGGCTTTCCGTTGCATCGGTTATTTTGTCTGGCAAAGTTGATTTGCGTATCAATATTTATCGAGGTCAGGTTGATACCAATAACGCCATAATTAACGCCAATGACACTAAAAATGGCGCTAATGGCGTTAATTGTGGCGCTGATTTGGATGGAAAGAAAATTGTTGTAATCAGTGATATTCGTTTTAAAGGAAAGAGGAATATCAATTGGGAAGAAGTTGAGCAGTATTTAAAAGAATACATAGGAGATTGCTATGAATTCCTATGCTTCTTCAATGTGCTACGAATAAACGATGGCAGGAAAACTTTAAAGGAAAGCATAACGTTGATGCAAAGTTTGGCTGGTATAGATTTACGACAAGGTTTGCACTTCCAGTATATAACAATGATACTGGAGATCTTGAACGGTTTAATATATTCAGGATAGAAATGTTGATACGACATGCTGCAGACGGAAATTTATATCTGTATGACATGGTGAACATAAAAAAAGAAACGAGCACCCCGCTTGAGCAATAGCTGTACGGTAACAAACCCATTTCTTGATTATATGATACATTGAACAGTATTAAATGTCAACGAAAAAGCATAAGAAATTTCAATGAAAAGCCAGCCCAGCTATTCATCGGAAAGACCATGACAAATTCATCTTTGGTGAGTTTGCTATATTTGATTCCTAATTGTTTCAGGAACATGGCAACTTGGGCTTCTTCAGCAGATCCTTCAAAATGATTGGCTTGATCCAAAGCATTTTTTACAACATCGGCTCCGGTAGTATCAGCAGTTGTACGGTGCTGGGTCTTGCAGGGCGTTATTTTTACCATTTTGCATGGCTTGTAGTGTTCACAAAATCTTCACAAAATAATTAGCACTCACCTCTTGTTATTACAGCGTAGCTTTTGTCTTAGTTCATAGAGTGCCGTAAAGTGCCTATTTACAGGCTTTTCACGGGTTTTATGAATTTATCACATTTCATCAAAAATCGTCAATATACAAAAAATTGGTGTCAAAATTGGTGTCAAATAACCTTAATTTGAGATTTTGATGAGTAACACATCAGTATAAAAAATTGAATAACTTATAGACTATGGAACGCCTAAAATGACGTTCCTTTTCTATTTCCAGCCGTTCTTATTGGACGGCTATTTTATTACCCAAAATGAAAGGAGCATTGGATTTATGAAAAAGATGTTAAAACGATTGTGTACGGGCTTCTTAGCTCTTGCAACTGTCGTTACTGCTTTACCGACTACACCCGTCCATGCAGAAAGTAAGCAATACTGGACGGAAAGTGCAGAGCGTGTCGGTATCATTGAAAAAGTGATGAATGACGGTTCTATCAGTTCTACATTCAATGAGGGCATGATGAAAGTTGAGGGCGAAACTGCCTATTGTATTGACATCAATACAGATTTTAAGAACGGCTACAAGACCAGAGCTGACGCAAGCTCACGCATGAGTGCCGACCAGATTTCAGATGTGGCGTTATCCTTAGAGTATGTCAAACAGTATGGCGAAGCTCACAAGGAATTGAACTACAAGCAAGTCTATCTGTTGGAACAATGTGTAGTTTGGCAGAGATTGAGCGTATATCTTGGCTGGCAATGTGATAACGTGCGAGCTTCTTATGATGAAATACCAAAGGCTACGCAGGACGAAGTTTTCTCTGGTGCAAGAGCCTTTGTCAAAGAGAATAGAGGACGCTATGAATGTGGCGGTTATATCTACTCTGGCGAGGGGCAGGAATTGGGACAATTCTGGGCGAAACTGAATGTCGGAAATGCGAAACTGCAAAAGGTTTCCAGTAATACCAGCATTACGGACGGTAACGGGAATTACTCAATCGCTGGTGCAACTTACGGTGTCTTTGCTGATAAGGACTGCACAAAACAGCTTGCCACCCTTACGACTGATGAAAACGGAAATACAGATGTTGCAGAGGTAAAGTCTGGCACAGTTTATATCAAGGAATTATCCGCACCAGCAGGCTATAAAGTGGATAAAACAATCTATCCATTAACAATCAAAGCTGGCGAAACAGCGACCTTGAACGTATCTGATACGCCAAAAGTAACGGACACTTTGATTGAGCTTTTCAAGATTGACATGGAAACACAGAAAGACAATCCGCAAGGGAACGCTTCTCTAGCAGGTGCGGAATTTACATGGAAGTATTATGCTGGCTTCTACAATAAAGACAATCTCCCTGCCGAAGCCACTCGTACATGGGTTACAAAGACAATCGCTGAAACACACAGCGACGGGACAACCCACTACATCACAAAATTAGCGGACGCATACAAGGTATCTGGCGACAGCTTCTATATGCAGGACGGCAAGGCGGTTCTTCCATTTGGAACACTTACTGTTGAGGAAACAAAAGCTCCAAACGGCTACTTATTAGACGGTGCATATATGCAGGCTGGCGATAAGTCCGAACAGATTAAGGGCTTATATGTAACACAGATTACCGAGGACGGCGACCTTGCCGTATTATCTGGAAGTAACCAGTTTTCCGTATCAGACAAGGTTATCCGTGGCGGTGTGAAAATTCAGAAGCGAGATTTAGAAACGGGCGATATGAAGCCACAAGGAAGTGCAACCTTGAAAGATACTGCTTTTGACATCATTTCCTTAAATGATAATTCTGTTTTGGTTGAGGGCAAGTTATACAAGAAAAATGAAGTGGTAAAGACAATTCGTACAGATATTGAGGGTGTCGCTTCTACTTCTTCTAACCTCTTACCTTATGGAAAATTCCGTATCGTTGAGAGTGAAGCTCCCGACGGTTACTTAACTGACGGTGCAAAACCGAT
The DNA here is from genome assembly GCF_003481355.1 of Dorea sp. OM07-5. Taxonomy (NCBI): domain Bacteria; kingdom Bacillati; phylum Bacillota; class Clostridia; order Lachnospirales; family Lachnospiraceae; genus Dorea; species Dorea sp. OM07-5. Next base: position 40,258 of record NZ_QUKZ01000019.1, read on the forward strand.
TGATTTTACAATCACAGAAAATGGAAAAATCGTGGACTTAACCGACAAAGCCCATTCTATCTATAATCAGATTAAGCGTGGAGATATTGAGGGTGTAAAAATCGGTGCAGGCACACACAAGCGTCTTGCTGATGTTCCCTTTAGGATCACAAGCAAGACGACGGGCGAAAATCATGTTGTGGTAACTGATGATAACGGGCAGTTCTCCACTTTTGCTGACTGGGCTTCTCACAAGCATAATACCAACGCAGGAAAGACCAGCGAGGACGGTGTGTGGTTTGGAACTTCTGAACCAGACGACAGCAAGGGTGCGTTACCTTATGATACCTACATCATTGAAGAATTACGCTCTGATAGTAACAAAGGCTTTGAACTTATCCCGCCTTTTGAAATCGTGGTATCAAGAAATAACCTTGTGGTTGATTTAGGGACTTTGACTGATGAATACGAAAAAGAAATCTCTATCCATACCACAGCGACCAGCAAAGACGGCGAAAAAACTATCCTTGCAGGAAAAGAGGTTACAATCGTTGATACTGTCAAATTGGACGGACTTACAAAAGGCACAAAGTATCAGTTGAAAGGCTGGCAGATGTTAAAGGAAGAAAACGCCGAGCTTATCATTGACGGAAAGCGTGTAGAAAATGATTATACCTTTATCGCTGATGATGAAGCTATGAAAGTAGAAATTGCTTATACATTCAATGCGTCCGAACTTGGCGGTAAAAATCTTGTTACCTTTGAAGAATTGTATGATTTAAGCAATCCAGACGAACCCGTAAAAGTTGCAGAACACAAAGACATTGAGGACGACGGGCAGACGGTACTTATCACAGAGCGTATCATCAAGATACATACTACCGCTACCGATAAGGACGGCAACAAAGAGCTTGAAGCTGGAAAAGAGGTAACAATCATTGATACCGTAACCTTAGAGGGCTTAGAAATCGGTACACAGTACAAACTTGTGGGCTGGCAGATGTTGAAAGAAGAAAATGCAGAGCTTCTTATCAATGGAAAGCGTGTGGAAAGTGATTATACGTTTACTGCTGACAACGAAACTATGAAAGTGGAAGTTACTTTTACGTTTGACGCTACTTCTCTTGACGGCAAACAGCTTGTAACTTTTGAAGAATTGTACGATTTAAGCAATCCAGACGAACCAAAGAAAGTTACCGAGCATAAGGATATTGAGGATAAGGGACAGACGATTACCTTTAAGGAAAAGCCAGAAGAACCAGAGAAACCCGAAACTCCACCGACACCAGAAAAGCCTAACAGACCTAGCGACAGTCCCAAAACGGGCGACAGTACAAATGTAATGGCATTTGTTGTGATGTTGCTTGCGTCTGCTGGTGGATTGGCTGGAACATATCTTTACAAACGCCGTAAAATGAAAAAATCATAAGGCAGTAACGGTATGATGAAAGAAAAATCACGCTCTCCGCCGAAGCGGTCAAACGGCAGACTTCCGCTTATTCTGGCTTGTCTGCCAACAACCTGCAAGAACACGGATAGTCAAGGGTGCGTAAGCATTGATTTTACCCTTTACTATCTGGGGGATTGCTGGTACTTCCAGAACCGCCAGAATAAGAAATCACAATCAAAAAACTTATTAAAAATAGAAAGAAACGAGGTAAAACAATATGGAAATGAAATATGTCGTGCCAGATATGGCACAGTCTTTTGGGGCTCTTGAATTTGCAGGCGAAAGCGAGCCTATCTTTGAAAGGGATAAAAACAACCGCAGGGTCTTAGCCAGACGAAGCTACAACCTTTATTCAGATGTGCAGAGAGGAGAAAATGTTGTCGTGGAAATTCCTGTGCAGGCTGGCGAAAAGCATTTCAAGTATGAGCAGAAAGTAAAACTTGTCAATCCGAAGTTATACGGCAGAGGTTACGCAATCGGGGATATGGGACATACCGATTATGTGTTAGTTGCTGATGATATTGTAGCAGTTGAAGAGAAGTAAAGGAGTGAAGAATTTATGAGATTATCAAACGGGTTTGTTATTGACAAAGAGAAAACATTTGGAGAATTAAAATTTACAGCGGTGCGTGATGTGTTCTTACAGAATGAGGACGGGACACCGAGTACCCAGCTTAAAAAGCGTATCTATGATTTGAAGTGCAGTCTGCATGGTGGCATTATTCCCGTGTCTGTACCGCCAGAAGTACCGTTAAGGGAATTTCCGTACAATGCAGTTGTGGAGCTTGTCAATCCCGTAGCCGATACAGTATCAAGAAAGACGTTTGGTGGTGCAGATGTGGACTGGTATGTAAAAGCAGAGGATATTGTGTTGAAGAACAAAGGCAATCAGAACGTAGGCAATCCACAGAATAATAACACACAGGGACAGCCGAAAAAATAAAATTAGAGATTAGATATTTATTGTGAGGTAATTCGTTGAATGATATAATTAGGATAAATTGTGAGGTGCTTATCTATGAAAGTATTAGTTAGTTCATGTATCATGGGAAAAAACTGCAAATATAACGGTGGGAATAATCTCAATCCGAAAGTTGTAGAGTTTCTAAAAGACAAAGAAGTTATCGAAATTTGTCCAGAATTATTAGCGAATATGCCTACACCACGTCCTAGTGCGGAAATAGTAAATGGTATTGTCATGGATATAAATGGAAATATTGTTGATGAGGAATATCGTCATGCGGTACAGTTGGCTTTAAATGAAATAAGAAGTATGGAAATAGATTTAGTTATTCTGCAATCAAGAAGCCCAACTTGTGCAGTCAAGAATATTTATGATGGTAGTTTTACGGGGAAATTGATAAAAGGTCAAGGTCTATTTGCACAAGCGTTAATTGAGGCTGGATATAAAGTGTTGGACTCAGAAGATTTTTAATGAATGGTAATGAAAAAGCAGTTAGTCTTAGGATTGACTGCTTTTTTCGTACCTAGAAAGGAGTGATTGATTTATGCAAAAGATTTGGAACAAAGGACACCGTATCAGAGCCAGCGACAAGCACCTTGTCTATCACTTTTCCATAGGGACGCTTCTGTTTGTATTCGTGGCGGTTCTTTTGCTACTGAATATCAAACAGCTCATGCGTACCGATTGGGAGCATTTCAGCTTGTTAGAGAACGGCTTGACGCTTTCTCCTTATAACTTCATAACCATACTGATAGCGACTGGTGTTTGTGCATTGGTCGCTTTTCTATATTACCGCTTCTGTTACGACAGTTTCAAGAAGCTCCTGCACCGTCAAAAGCTGGCAAGAATGATACTGGAAAACAAGTGGTATGAAGCTGATACCGTACAAGACAGCGGTTTTTTTACTGACCTGCAAAGCAGATCAAGGGAAAAAATCGTCTGGTTTCCAAAGATTTATTATCAAATGGAAAAGGGACTGCTTCATATCCGCTGTGAAATTACACTGGG
>NZ_QUKZ01000019.1:43668-47827 GCF_003481355.1 Dorea sp. OM07-5
GGGACTGCTTCATATCCGCTGTGAAATTACACTGGGGAAATATCAAGACCAGCTTTTACGGTTAGAGGATAAATTGGAAAGTGGCTTATATTGCGAGCTGACCGACAAGACTCTGCATGACGGCTATATCGAATATACCCTGCTTTATGATATGATAGCGAACCGCATTACCATTGATGAAGTACGGGCAGAAAATGGCTGTCTTAGACTGATGAAAAATCTTGTCTGGGAATATGACGCACTCCCTCACGCTCTTATCGCTGGTGGGACTGGTGGCGGTAAAACCTATTTTCTGCTGACGCTCATTGAAGCTTTACTGCATACCAACGCTGTCCTTTATATCTTAGACCCGAAGAACGCTGACCTTGCAGACTTGGGGACAGTTATGGGAAATGTGTATCACACCAAAGAAGAAATGATTGATTGCGTCAATGCCTTTTATGAGGGCATGGTACAGCGAAGTGAGGAAATGAAGCGACACCCGAACTATAAGACGGGCGAAAACTACGCCTATCTGGGACTGCCACCCTGCTTTCTTATCTTTGATGAATATGTAGCATTTTTTGAAATGCTTGGGACAAAAGAAAGCGTGAGCTTACTTAGCCAGTTAAAGAAAATCGTTATGTTAGGGCGACAAGCAGGTTATTTCCTTATTGTTGCCTGCCAGCGTCCAGACGCAAAGTATTTCTCGGACGGTATCAGAGATAACTTCAACTTCCGTGTGGGATTGGGGCGTATCAGCGAATTAGGTTACGGTATGCTGTTTGGTTCAGATGTGAAAAAGCAGTTTTTCCAGAAGCGTATCAAGGGGCGTGGCTATTGTGATGTGGGAACAAGCGTTATAAGCGAATTTTACACGCCTTTAGTCCCGAAAGGACATGATTTTTTGCAGACTATCGGCTCTCTTGCACAAGCAAGGCAGGACGGGACGGCGACGTGCGAAGCGAAAGGCGACGGCACGGACTAGCCGTTGCTGGTGTGGCGTAAGCCACGCCAGCAGGTAAAACCCCTCGGTATCTAACAGAGGGGTACGTTTGCAAATAGACAATAGACAAAAAACATAGGAAACATAAGGCTTCTGGCATGGTTTCCTAGCAAAAATCGGCTGTGAAGTCGCCTTAAAAAACTTCACACTTTACAGATTGGGGGTATGGTTCTGAATGAAGAACAATGGATAAAAGAATTACGGGAGAAACGGATTGCTTACGGTATCTCACAAGGCAGACTGGCGGTGGCTTCTGGTATCACAAGGGAATATCTCAACAAGATAGAAAGTGGAAAAATGAAGCCGTCAAAGGAGCTTCTAGAAACTCTGTATAAGGAACTGGCAAGGTTCAATCCAGAAGCACCGCTTACCCTGCTGTTTGATTATGTAAAAATTCGTTTTCCCACGCTGGATATACAGCACATCATCAAAGACATATTAAAACTGAATATCAATTATATGCTCCATGAAGATTACGGGCGTTACAGTTATACGGAACATTACTCTTTAGGGGACATCTTTATCTATACGTCGGCTGACGAAGAAAAAGGTGTCCTTTTAGAGTTAAAGGGGCGTGGTTGCAGGCAGTTTGAAAGTTACCTGCTGGCACAGCAAAGAAGCTGGTATGATTTTCTCATGGACGCACTCGTAGACGGTGGCGTGATGAAGCGTATCGACCTTGCTATCAACGACCATACGGGCATTTTGGATATTCCAGAGCTTGCGGAAAAATGCAGAAAACGGGAATATATCGGAAAGTCCAGAAGTTATAAGTTTTATCAGTCGGGCGAGCTTATCAAGCACAGAGAGGACGATAGAGAATATATGGGACGTACCCTTTATCTTGGTTCGCTGAAATCAGATGTGTATTTCTGTATCTATGAAAAGGACTATGAGCAGTACGTCAAGTTAGGGACCCCTCTGGAAGAAGCCGACATTATCAACCGTTTTGAGATACGGCTTAGAAATGAACGAGCCTATTATGCAGTACGAGATTTGCTGACCTATTATGACGCAGAGCAGACCGCTTTTTCTATCATCAATCAATATGTGCGGTTTGTTGATGAAGAACCCGACAAGCGAAAAAATGACTGGAAACTCAACGATCGCTGGGCGTGGTTTATCGGTGATAACAGACAGAGCTTGAAGCTGACGACAAAACCAGAGCCTTACACCTTAGACCGCACGCTTCGTTGGGTACAAAGGCAGGTAGCACCAACCTTGAAAATGCTGAAAAAGATTGATAAGGGAAACGGCACAGACTACATGGAAACAATCGAACAGCAGGCAAAGCTCACAGAAAAGCATGAAATGATAATCAAACAGCAGACGACCCCTGCAAAAGATTTAGTGGAAAGTTAGGAGTGATAAAAAATGTGGGAATTAGGAAAAGACTTACTGCTGGTATCTATGGGAATGGGTATTGGTATAGTTTTGATGTGTATTTTGAATGTTGGCAAAGAAGCCGATAGATACATGGAAGAAATCAAAGAAAGAGAGGACAAATAATATGAATTTCGGACAAAATTTATATACATGGTTTTTAAGCAACGCCCAAAGCTTAGTGCTTATGGCGATTGTGGTTATCGGTATCTACTTAGGGTTCAAACGTGAGTTTTCAAAGCTCATCGGTTTCTTGGTAGTTGCCCTTGTTGCCGTTGGTTTAGTATTCAATGCTGGCGGTGTAAAAGATGTACTGTTAGAGCTGTTCAATAAGATTATCGGTGCATAAAATTATATTGTAGTGCTGATATAAGAATGTTATAATGTGGATATTGAAGAATGTAACAACTTTGAATTGAGAGGAGCTATGATTGATGAAAAAATTTAAGCCTTTCATTATTCCTATATTGTTATTGGTAATAATTGACCAGACTGTTAAAATAGTGATTTCTAAATTATTTATGAAATGCGAGTTTGATATAATGATTAAAACTTTAAGATTTAATCCAGAATTAAATACACGTTTATCTTATGGTGGGAATTTTTTTGAATTGTTATCAAGTCCATTTGTTACAATTTTATTGAATATTCTTGTTTTATTCCTCTTTATATCAGGATATATGTTATATCAGACAAAAAAATCACGCACAAGTTTTTGGGTAAAAGTAATAATGATTTGTGGGATAGCTGGAAGTTTATGCAGTCTGATTGATAAGTTGTTTTGGGGAGGGAGTTTAGATTTTTTACAGATACCGACCTTGTTTATTTTTGATTTGAAAGATTGTTATCTTACAGTTGCAGAAGTTATATTTGTTGTTATTGGAATTTTGCATAGTAAAGAAATATCGGTTAAAGAATATCTGCATTTTTGCTGTAATAAATTTAACTTGTAACCTTCCGTTATTACAATTTCATATCCATACACACAAAGTAGTTAGTCTTAGGATTGACTGCTTTTTTCTTACCTAAAATTTCAGATTGGAGTGATGAAATGAACGATATTTTTAGGGATATGCAGGCAAAAGTCGGCTGTGAATACATTTCCGACCTGCCCTTTTACAAGCGTAAGGTGTGGCATGAAATGAAACGATTAAACCCTGCCGATTATAAAGAAAGACAGTTAGAAGATTTTTCAAAGTATGTGTTTGGTATGTCGTATCAGACATTAAAAGATGTGATGAAACAACAGAAAGGACGTGAGGAACAATGCAGGAAACAAAGGTGCTGGTGGAAACGAAAGGAACAACTGGCAAAGAAACAACGTCGTACTGGTTCGACCTGCCGATAGATGTTGCTGAGTTTGAAGAAAAGCTAGGTGTCGGTGCAGAAAGTGGGGATTACCGCATTATCGAAAAGGTGTTGCCTTATGCTGATGAAGTCCACGAACATACAAGTGTGTACCAACTCAACGAATTAGATTATATGTACCACCAGCTTTCCAGCGATATGCAGGAAGAATATACAGCACTTTTGACCGTATATGAGAACTTAGAGGCTCTTTATATTTGCAGGAACGTAATTACCGTTTATCACGACTGTAAAAGCATGATTGATGTTGCAAGGCAAAAGCTGATGAACGACCCGACGTTTAAACATTTATCCGAGGACTGTCAAGAATATTACTTTGACTTTGAAGCCTACGCTTCTCATTTGTTGGAAAATAGACGCTATCTTGTAACAGAACACAGCGTCTTTGAACTGCCAGAGTAGGAAATGAGGTGGTGCTTATGA